>NZ_JAIXMK010000079.1:0-60033 GCF_020328095.1 Streptomyces sichuanensis | reverse complement strand
CCGGGCGGGGCGCGGCGGGACGCCCGAGCGGCCGTGGCTGTTGCCCCGGGCTCCGCCGGCCGCACCCGCGGCGGGCGGCCGGTGGCCGGCGCGGCGCTGCTCGATCAGGGTGACCGCATTGTCGGGCAGCCATGCCGAGGCCGTGCCGCTGTCGTCGCCGCCCGAAGCGAACAGATGCGGCGCCAGCTGCGACTGCAGGTCCGCCGGGCTCGGCCGGTTCTCCGCGGCCATCTGCATGCAGGAGTCGATGAGGGGGCGCAGCTCGTCCGGCAGCCCGCTCAGGTCCGGGCCTTCGCGCAGCAGCATGAACACGGTCTCGACCGGGTTGGCGCCGTGGAAGGGCGCATGACCGGTCGCGGCGAAGACGAGCGTGGAGCCGAGGGAGAAGATGTCGCTGGCGCCGGTGACGCTGCGGGAGTCGCGCGCCTGCTCGGGAGACATGTACGCGGGCGTGCCGACCGCGACGTTGGTCATGGTCAGCCGGGTGTTGGACACGCCGGAAGCGATGCCGAAGTCGATGACCCGGGGGCCGTCCTCGACCACCAGCACGTTCGAGGGCTTGAGGTCCCGGTGCACGAGCCCGGCGCCGTGGATGGACTGCAGCGCCTCCGCGATGCCGGCGGCGAGCCAGCGCACGGCCTGGGCGGGCAGCGGCCCGCACTCGGTGACGATCTCCTCCAGCGAGGGGGCGGGGACGTAGGCGGTGGCCAGCCAGGGCACGGCGGCCCTCGGGTCGGCGTCGACGACCGCGGCGGTGTAGAAGCCGCTGACCGCCCGGGCCGCTTCCACCTCACGGGTGAAGCGGACCCGGAAGAGCTGATCCTCGGCGAGCTCCGTGCGCACCGTTTTGATCGCCACCCGCCGGCCGGACGCCGAGCGGGCGAGATAGACCAGCCCCATGCCGCCCGCACCGAGCCGGCCGAGCACCTCGAACGGGCCGATCCGTCTCGGGTCGTGCTGCGTAAGCTGCTCCACCACTGACCTGCCACCTCCCCGTGGGGGCTTGAAGGGTTTCAGCCCCGTGCAGCGTCTCACCGCGAAAATTATCCCGGGGTACGCACCCTGATTCTTCCTGGCGAAGCCCGCGGTTGCGAACCCGGGGCACGCTTCGCCGTGTCTCCGCCAAATGGGTCGATATCCGGCTATAGCTGGATACACCTGCTTCGTTCCGGCCGGCATGCTCCCCCGAACTCCCCGTACCGCCGCCCCTCCCCCCGTCCCCGTCATCCGCGCTACCCCTGCCCGAGCTCCTGCCCCCGTTCCTGTCCCGGCTGCGAGACGTCGATGATGGCGAAGTCGGCGCCCTGGTCGTCGGCGAGCATGGCGAAGCGTCCGTACGGGGTGTCCTGCGGCTCCAGGCGGACCCGTCCGTGCAGCCGCAGCACCGCGTCGGCCACGGTGTCGCAGTTCTCGACGACGAAGTAGGCCAGGAAGTGCGCGGGCATCTCCCTCGGGAACCGGTCGTCCATCACGGCCCGGCCCGCCACCGCGTGCTCGGGGGTGGCGGGCGCCCCGGCGGGCGTCCAGACGGCGAAGCCCGTGCCCGTCTCATCACTCAGGTCCTGGGTGCCGAACCCGAAGACGGCCTCGTAGAAGGGGTCGACGGCCTGGGCGTCCCACGTGTAGACCTCCGTCCAGCCGAAGGCACCCGGCTCGCCCCGCTTCTCGAACCCCTTGTGGCTGCCCGCCTGCCACACACCGAAGACCGCGCCCCCGGGGTCGGCCGCCATGAGCATGGTGCCGAAGCCGTCGATGGCCATCGGTCCCATGACGATCTGCCCGCGGGCGGCCCGGATCCGGTCGGCCGTGGCCGCGGCGTCCGGCGAGGCGAAGTAGACGGACCAGGTCGTCGGCATCCGGCCGTCCGGCTTCGGCGCCAGCGCCGCGACGTTCTTCCCCTCGTGGAACGCCTGCGTGTAGTGCCCGTACTCACCGCCGCTGTCCTCGAACGTCCAGCCGAAGATCTCGCCGTAGAAACGCTTGCCCGCGGCGACGTCCGACAGCATGGCGTCCGCCCAGCACGGGGTGCCTTCCGGATATTCGTCCGGTGCTGAACTCATGGCCCGGCTCCTTCCGCGCGGTCGGATGGGACGCCTTACTCATTCCGAGTGTTCTCGCTGCCACGGTAGAGGCGGACGGCAGATTCCGCGCGGCCTGTGGATAACCGTGGAAGCCCCTTCGTCCGGCCCTTGCCAGGCTCTCCGTCCACGGCTTGTTGATAGGACAATTCACCGGTACGGGCCAATCCGCTCCTACCCTCTCCACACCCTCGCATACCCCATCTGACCTGGGCTTTCGCACCATCGGCCACCCCCGCCCCCATTTGCATGCGGCCGAATCGCGCTCCGATCACCCCTCGGTAAGCTGACGGCATGACAGGACAAGTACGCACCGTCGACGGCCGCGTGGCCGGTCGACGCGGCCAGGCGACGCGGCAGAAGCTGCTCGACTGCCTCAGCGAAATGCTCAGCTCATCGCCGTACCGCGATGTGAAGGTCATCGATGTCGCCCGCCGGGCCGGCACTTCTCCGGCGACCTTCTACCAGTACTTCCCCGACGTCGAGGGCGCCGTACTGGAGATCGCCGAAGAGATGGCGAAGGAGGGCGCGAGCCTCACGGACCTGGTGGCCGGGCGTTCCTGGGTCGGCAAGTCCGGCTGGCAGGCGGCCGAAGAACTCGTCGACGGCTTCCTCGGCTTCTGGCGCAAGCACGACGCGATCCTGCGCGTCGTCGACCTGGGGGCGGCCGAGGGGGACAAGCGGTTCTACAAGATCCGCATGAAGATCCTCAACGCGGTCACCAACTCCCTGACGGATTCCGTCAAGGAACTGCAGTCGAAGGGCAAGGTCGACAAGGACCTCAACCCGGCCGCGGTGGCCGGCTCCCTCGTCGCCATGCTCGCGGCCGTGGCATCGCACCAGAAGGGCTTCCAGAGCTGGGGCGTCAAGCAGGCCGAGCTCAAGCCGAACCTCGCACTGCTCGTCCACCTGGGCATCACCGGCAAGAAGCCGACCAAGTAGCCGCCTGCGCGCACGCGCACCACAACCGCTCCTCCACGCACGTCCTGTCATCGCAGCGGCGGGCCGTTCGGGCCCGGCCCCGGACGGCCCGCCGCGGTGCACCGTGACGCGGCCACCGGCCCACGCCCGCGCCCGCGCCCGTCACGCAGCTGCCGGCGCCCGCCTACCGCCGTTCCAGCCGGAACAGCCGGATCTCACGCTCCACCCGCGCCTGGTAGCGCGCGTACGGCGGCCAGAACTTCAGCACCGCCGCCCACGCCTCCTCCCGTTCCGCGCCGCGCAGCAGTCGCGCCCGTACGGGGATGTCCCTGCCCTTCCAGCTGATCTCGGCCTCCGGACGGGCCAGCAGGTTCGCCGTCCACGCCGGATGGCCCGGGCGTCCGAAGTTGCTGCCGATCAGGATCCAGCAGGTGTCCGTACGGTCCTCGGGCATGCAGGCGAGCGGCGTCCGCCGGACCAGACCGCTCTTCGCTCCCGTCGACGTCAGCACGACCGACGGCAGCATGAAGGCGCTCAGCAGCACCTTGCCGCGGGTCAGCCGGTGCACGGCCCGGTCGAGCGCCGGAATGCAGTGCGGTGCGATCCGGGCGAACGTACGGGTCGAGGAGACCGTGCGCACCAGGCGCTCGACGGCGGCCATCACAGCACCACCGCTTCCCGGCTCCCCGCGGCCGCAAACAGACCGGCCACGTCCGCAGCGCGCTCCCGCAGACGGTGGACGGGGCCGAACAGCAGCGCGTCCGAGGCAGCGCGTTTGAAGTACATCTGCACGTCGTGTTCCCACGTCACGCCGATGCCTCCATGCAACTGGACCGCCTCTGCGGTGACCGCCTGGGCCGTCTCCAGCGCCTGTGCGAGCGCGAGTCCGCCGGCAGCCGGGCGCCCGGACCAGGCCGCGTAGTACACCGCCGAGCGGGCCGCCTGTACGGCCACGTACAGGTCTGCGAGCCGGTGCTTGACGGCCTGGAACGAACCGATCGGCCTGCCGAACTGTTCCCGCACGCGCGCGTACTCCACCGTGCGCTCCAGTGCGCGGTCCGCGGTTCCTACGGCCTCGGCTGCGAGGGCTGTCGCCACGCTGCCGCCGATCCCGGCCAGCACGACCCGTACGTCGGATTCCACCGGCCCGAGCGGCTCCGCCTCCACGTCCCGCAGCTCGATACGGGCCTGCGGTCGCGTCTCGTCCAGCGTGGTCAGCCGCGTACGGACCATGCCGCGCGCCTCTTCCGGCCACAGCGCGAACAGCAGGGTGCGGCTGCGGACGTAGCCACCCGTGTGCGCGGCGACCAGCAGCAGTCCCGCCGAGTGCCCGTCGAGCACCTGCCCGGCCTCGCCGTACAGCCTCCAGCCGTCACCCGTCCGGCGGGCCTGCACACCCCCGGCACGGCCACCGCCGGACCAGTCGGCCCGGAGCCGGCCGGCGCCGTCACCGGTCAGCCCCAGGGCGTCCGACAGGGTGCCACCCGGTACTGCGAGGGTGCCGGTCAGCCGGCCCGACGTGAGGCGGGGCAGCAGCCCGGCGCGCTGCTCCGGAGTGCCCAAGGCGCCTACGAGGGGCACGGCCAGTGCCACGGTGGCCGTCAGGGGCGACGGCAGGAGGACCCGGCCGGCCTCCTCGCAGGCCAGGGCGAGCTCAAGGAGGCCGCCTCCCGCCCCGCCGTACTGCTGCTGCACGGCGAGCCCCGGCAGTCCCAGCCGGTCCGCGAGGCCGTGCCACAAGCGCAGGTCGTAGCCGGCGGGAGTCAGCACGGCCGCCCTGACCTCGTCCGAACCGCACCTCTTGAGCAGCACTTCACGCAGGGTGCGCCGGATCTCCACCTGCTCCTCGGTGAACACGGTGTGCATCGGCAGCCTCCCTGGACCGGTTTGCTGACGAAGCGTCATATTAGGCTGCACCGCCACGCTTTCCCAGGCCCGGGCCACGACCGAACACGGACACGCGCACTCTCCTGACCTGATGTACCGTCAGCTGCATGCCCCCAGGCAAGCGCTCAGCAGCCGTCGTCGGTATCGCTCTGTCGGACTGCGGACGGCTCGACACGACCACGCCGTACGCCCTGCACGCCCAGGCCGCCCGCCGGGCACTGGCCGACTCCGGGCTCGACCACTCGCTCGTCGACGGCTTCGCCTCGGCCGGGCTCGGCGCGCTCGCCCCGGTCGACGTCGCGGAGTACCTGGGACTGCGGCCCACCTGGGTGGACTCGACCTCCGTCGGCGGCTCGACCTGGGAAGTCATGGCCGCCCACGCCGTCGACGCCATTGCGGCAGGGCATGCCCGTGCGGTCCTGCTCGTCTACGGCTCCACTGCTCGCGCCGACATCAAGGCCGGCCGCCGCACCTCCAGCCTGTCCTTCGGCACCCACGGCCCGGCGCAGTTCGAGGTCCCGTACGGGCACACCCTCATCGCCAAGTACGCCATGGCGGCCCGCCGCCACATACACCAGTACGGCACGACGCTTGAACAGTTGGCGGACATCGCCGTTCAAACCCGCGCCAACGCCGCCCACAACCCGCACGCCATGTATCGCGCGCCCATCACGGTCGACGACGTTCTCGACGGCCCGGTGATCGCCGATCCCTTCACCAAGCTCCACTGCTGCATCCGCTCCGACGGTGGGTGCGCAGTACTGCTGGCCGCGGCGGACTACGCGGCCGACGCGGCGAAGCCGCCGGTGTGGGTGCTGGGCGCCGGCACTGCCGTCTCGCACACCACCATGTCCGAGTGGGAGGACTTCACCACGTCCCCGGCCGCGATCTCGGGACGCCTGGCCTTCGCCCGGGCCGGAATCACGCCACAGGAGATCGACCTTGCGCAGCTGTACGACGCCTTCACCTACATGACGCTGGTGACCTTGGAAGACCTCGGCTTCTGCCCGAAGGGCGAGGGGGGCGCCTTCGCCGCACAGGGGAGACTGACCGTGGGCGGCGACCTGCCGGTCAACACGGACGGCGGTGGCCTCTCGGCCTGTCACCCGGGCATGCGGGGACTCTTCCTCCTGGTGGAGGCCGTACGCCAGCTGCGCGGCGAGGCCGAGGAGGGCCGCCAGATACGCAAGGCGGGCGGGCAGCTCCCCCGGCTGGCCGTGGCCTCGGGCACGGGCGGCTGGTTCTGCTCGTCGGGAACGCTGGTCCTCGGCCGCGACTGAACCCGAACCCGTACGGACAGCCCGGCCACCAGCCCGCTGCCACCTGCCTGCTCCCCCCTCCCCGCCCTCCCCTTCCCGCCTATCCCACCCCCGTCTCCGGCCGGAACACCGGCACCACGGGCACGACACCCTCCCGGTCCGTCCGGTAAGCCACCTGCAGTCGCATGCCGATCCGCAGGTCCGACGCGGGGCAGTCGATCACCTCGGTCATCATGCGCGGCCCCTCATCGAGATCGACGACGGCCGCCGTATAGGGGACGCGGGTACCGAAGGGCGGTAGGTCGTTCACGTGCACGACGGACCAGGTGTAGAGCGTGGCCCGGCCGCTCGCCTCTTCCCAGACGACCTCCTCACTCCAGCAGCGCGGGCAGAATTCGCGCGGATAGTGGTGCGCCTTCCCGCATCCGGCCGCACGGCAGCGTCGTATCAGCAGCACCCCTCCGGCCGCGGCGTCCCAGTAGGGCCGCGTGAAGTCGTCGATTCCGGGCACATCGAACCGCGGACGTCCGCCCAACGAGCCACCTCCCCAGGGGTTCCCAGCCGTACCGGCCGGTCACCCGTCGCGGTGCACGACCTTTCCTGACGGCTTATCAGCTAGCTAATCTGACTGAACGTCAGTTTATCGGCCACTGGGCAGGAGCGGGCGATGCTCGGATCGACTCACGGCACTCTCACCACCACCTCCCGTCCCGCCCGCGTGGTGGCCTGCGGCCGGCACCCGGGCCCCGTAGTCCACGGCAGAACCACGTCCACCGACGACCTGGACGTCAGCGGACGCCCCCTGCACTCCGACGTCCCGGATCTCGACCGCCTCTTCCGTCCCCGGACGGTTGCGGTCATCGGCGCCTCCGAGACGGAGGGCCGGCCGAACACCGGAATCACCCGCCGTCTCATCGCCTGGGCCGAGCGCGTCGGCGCCCGCATCCACCCGGTGCATCCCACCCGTACCACCGTGTTCGACCTCCCCTGCCGCTCCTCCGTCCACGACGTCCCGGGCCCGGTCGACGTGGCCGTTCTCCTGGTCGGCGACCCCACCCCGGTCGTCGAGGAGCTGGCCCGGTGCGACGTCGCCTTCGCCGTCGTCTTCGCCTCCGGATTCGCCGAGACGGGCGCCGACGGCGCCACGGCCCAGGCCCGGCTCGCCGCCGCCCTCCACGGCACCGGCACCCGCCTGCTCGGCCCCAACACCAACCTCAACGCCTTCGAGCCGCTGCGCGACGACCTCCACGGCCCCGCCATCGCCCTGATCACCCAGTCAGGCCACCAGGGCCGTCCCGTCTTCGCCCTGCAGGAGCTGGGCATCCGCCTCTCGCACTGGGCCCCCACGGGCAACGAGGCGGATCTGGAGTGCGCCGACTTCATCTCCTACTTCGCCACCCGCCCCGAGGTCGGGGCCATCGCCGCATATGTGGAGGGCCTCAAGGACGGCCGCGCCTTCCTGCTCGCCGCCGACCGGGCCGCCCGTCACCGCGTCCCGGTCGTTGCCGTCAAGGTCGGCCGGACCGAGGTCGGCGCACGCACCGCCGCTTCCCACACCGGCAAGCTGACCGGCGCGGACGACGTGGTGGACGCGGCCATGCGGCAGTTCGGCGTGATCCGCGTCAGCGGCCTGGACGAGCTCCAGGACACCGCAACGCTCCTCGCCCGCGCCCGCCCGCCCCGGGCCGACGGCGTCGCCGTGTATTCGATCTCCGGGGGAACGGGCGCCCACTTCGCCGACCTCGCCACGGCAGCCGGCCTCCACCTGCCGGTCCTGCCGGCCGGGAAGCAGGCCGAGCTCCACCAATGGATCCCCGACTACCTGAGCACGGCGAACCCCATCGACAACGGCGGTCACCCCGTCGGTGACTGGCGCGGCCGCAAAATCATCGACGCCCTTCTCGCCGACCCGTCCGTCGGGGTCCTCGTCTGCCCCATCACAGGACCGTTCCCGCCGCTGAGCGACAAGCTCACGCGGGACCTGGTGGACGCCGCCGAGAAGACGGACAAGCTCGTCTGCGTGATCTGGGGCTCCCCCGTGGGCACCGAGGACGCCTATCGCACCACCCTGCTCGGCTCCTCCCGCGTGGCCACCTTCCGCACCTTCTCCAACTGCATCACCGCCGTACGCGCCTACTTCGACCACCACCGCTTCACCGCCGGCTACCGCTCCCCCTTCGACGACGCTCCCCGCGCCTTCTCCCCGTCGGCCCGCAAGGCGCAGGCACTGCTGCGCCCCGGCGAGCAGCTCAGCGAGCACGCGGCGAAACAGCTCCTGCGCGCGTACGGCATACGCGTGCCCCGCGAGCAGCTGGTGACCAGCGCGGCCGCCGCCGTCCGCTCCGCCGCCCAGGTCGGCTACCCGGTCGTCATGAAGGCGTCCGGCCCCAGGCTGGCCCACAAGTCCGAGCTGGGCCTGATCAAGATCGGCCTGACGTCGGCCAGCCAGGTCCGCGACGCGTATCGCGAGCTCACCGACATCGCCCGCTACGAACAGATCCCTTTGGACGGCATCCTGGTCTGTCAACTGGTCGGGCACGGCGTGGAGATGGCGGTCGGAATCACACACGACGACCTGTTCGGTCCCACGGTGACGGTCGGCCTGGGCGGTGTGCTGGTCGAGGTGCTGAACGACACCGCCGTGCGCGTACCGCCGTTCGGCGAGGACCACGCACGGGCGATGCTCGGCGAGCTGCGCGGAAGGGCCCTGCTGGAGGGCGTCCGGGGGGCTCCCCCGTCCGACGTGGACGCCTTGGTCGAGACCGTCCTGCGGGTCCAGCGCATGGCGCTGGAACTGGGTGACGGAATAGCCGAGCTGGACCTCAATCCGCTGGTGGTCCTCGAACGCGGCCAGGGCGCCGTGGCGCTGGACGCGCTGGCCTTCTGCCGCTGAGCCGGCAGGCGCCGCCGCCCTTCCCGCCCGGCCGTCCGCACTCGCGCGAACCGCCCGTAGGACAAGGAGCTTCCCCATGAGCCTCTCCCCCCGTGAGTCGCCCTCCCGGCCCGGCGGACACGACAAGCCCGACGACTCCGTCGCATCCACCGGATCCGCTGAGTCATTGGTACGGCACACCACTGACAACGGCGTCGCGCTGCTCACCCTCAACCGCCCCCACACACTCAACGCCATCACCCCTGACCTGCGAGAACACCTCGTTTCAGAATTCACCCGGATCTCCGCGGACCCAGCCGTGCGGGCCGTGGTCCTCACCGGTGCGGGCAGGGGCTTCTGTTCGGGTGCCGACCTCCGGGCGGCTCCCGCGGCGGCCGCGGCGAGCCGCGTTCCGGGCGATGTGACCCGCACGATCCGCGAGGGCGCTCAGCGGCTGATCGGCGCGGTGCTGGACTGCGAGAAACCCGTGATCGCCGCCGTGAACGGCGCCGCCGCGGGGCTCGGGGTGCATCTCGCGCTGGCCTGCGACCTGGTCCTGGCCGCCGAATCCGCCCGGTTCGTCGAGGTCTTCGTCCGCCGGGGCCTCGTCCCCGACGGCGGCGGGGCGTTCCTGCTCACGCGCCTGGTCGGACCACAGCGGGCGAAGGAACTGATGTTCTTCGGCGATGCCCTCGACGCCTCCGACGCGGAACGATTCGGCCTGGTCAACCGCGTCGTCGCGGACGCAGAGCTGGCCAAGACGTCGCTGGCCTGGGCCGAGCGGCTGGCAGCCGGCCCGACGCGGGCGCTCGCACTGACGAAGCAGCTGGTCAACGCTTCCCTTGAGGTGGATCGCGCGGCTGCGTTCGCCGCCGAGGCGGCCGCACAGGAGATCAACGCGACGACGGAGGACGCGGCCGAGGGTGTGATCGCCTTCGTCGAGCGCCGCAGCCCCGACTTCCGGGGCCGCTGAAACCGCCGTACGGCGCCGGGAGGACCCGCAGGGCTTCCCGGCCCGGCAGCAGTGTTCCCATCTGACTCTCCATCAGATTCAATGGATTCATGATGGGACACGCCGGGATGGCGGCCCTCGCCGTGCGCCGCCTGCGATCGACGGGTGCACCGGCCTCCGCCGTCCCGTCTCTCGACCCTCTCCCCCGTCCGGAGCTCCGGGCCGTACGAGCGGACGAACGGCCTCCGCCGGCGCCGGAAGAGTTCCGCAGCGTCCTCGGTCACTTCGCCAGCGGTGTCACCGTCATCACCGCGCCCGGCACGGAGGGAAAACCGCCCGCCGGTTTCGCCTGCCAGTCCTTCTCGTCGCTGTCCCTCGACCCGCCACTGGTCGTCTTCATGGTGGCCCGGGCGTCCGGTACCTGGCCACGCATCGCCCGCACCGGGGTGTTCTGCGTCAACATCCTCGGTTCGGATCAGGGAGCGCTCTGCCGAGGTTTCGCGGTCAGAAGTTCACAAACAGACGACAAGTTCGCCGGGGTGGCCTACGAGAGCGCGCCTGCGACCGGCTCGCCCAGGATCGAGGGCGTACCGGCGTGGATCGACTGCACCATCCATGCCGTGCACACGGCCGGGGACCACCTCATCGTCGTGGGGCGTGTGGAGGCACTGGGCGCGGACGAGAGTGCCGCGGGGGCGGGGCCCCTGCTGTTCCACCGGGGCACTTTCGGAGCCTTCGACGGGTTCGGGGCAGGCGGCGGCGGTTGAGGCACCAGCTGTTTCCGGGTCGTCCGGCTGTGGAGGCGCGGCCTCACTTCTTGTGCTTGACCACCTTGGTCAGCACGTAGCGCTTGCCCGACCCGGGCTTGCCGATCTCGTGGTAGATCCGCGGCTCCGTCTGCGTGCCGGTCACGCTCCACTCCCGGGCCAGCTCGCAGGAGCCGATCCGCAGGGAGACGCCTTCCACCCGGCCGCTCTCCTTCACCTCTTTCCAGGTGCCGGCGCCGTCGCAGTCCTTGGGCCTGTCCTTGCCCGTGCCGTCCCAGATGAAGTTGTCGAGACCGTCGGCGACCGCATTGCCGTCCGACCCGAGCCGGACAGTGCCTCCGCGCCCATCGGTCCAGGTGCCCGCGAGGTCGGACGCGGACAGCCGCGGCGGCTCGTAGACCTCCACAAGCCCGGAGCCATACGCTCCGGCGCCCACCGCGCCGACGGCCAGCCAGGCGACCAGGCCACCGGTCATCACTCTGCGGGCGACGCTCCCCACCCGGGCTTCGCGCACTCTGCGGGCCGCCGCCTGGCCTGCGAAGGCAGCGGGCAGCAGGCCGGCCGTGAGGCACACCCACCAGAGCAGGTAGCGGAGGGGAGGCGCGAAGGAGAGGCTGCCCAGCGCCGCCACGCCGCCGAAGACCGCCACTGTCGCGGCCGAGACCGCCGGTACGGCGGCGAGGACCCACAGCGGGCTGGCGCTCCAACTCCGGCGGGCTGCTGCACGGCGGGCCAGCGACAGGGCCGGCATCACTGCGGCGGCGGTGACGAAGCCGCTGACGAGCACGGTCAGGAGCACGACGCCGAGGGCGAGCGCGGCGATCATGAGCGCCCCGCTGGGGATGCCGTCGTGCTCGCGGGAGAGCAGCACGAACACGCCTGCCGTGCCGGCGACGAAGACCTCCGCGCACAACGCTGCCATCGACGCACAGAACGCGGCACCGAAGCCGTCGGCGTGCGTGCCCCGCTTCTTCGGCGGGGCACAGCAGTTCTCGGGCGAGGCGTCGGTCGCCTCGTCAGGTATCGCGTGCGGCTCGGCCTTCTGCCTCATGTGCGCCCCTCTCTCCAAGAATGATTCCCCCGGAAGTCGGGAGATTCCGTTGCGAGAGGCCCAAGAGCGCGCTCGGCCCACCGGTCCACCGAATTCCACCGACAATCAGGTCCGGACATACCGCTGCACCGGCGTCAGCCGCCCAGTCGGACCATTCTTACCGAATAGTCCGTCTTGGCCCGAGTCCGGGCCTGCCTGGATGGCAGGGGGTGCGAGCCAACCCCACACGCAGGCGGCGGTCGGCGCAAGACCTGTCGACAGGGATCACATAAGGGGCGGACCGGGTCACCGGTCGAACAAGAGGACGCCGCGCGCCACCGTACGGTTGTCCACGTCGTTCGCCGCCCTATGGAATTCTTCGATCCGGTAGACCGCGGTGACGAGCTCGTCGAGCAGGAGTCGTCCTTCGCGGTAGAGCTGCGCGTACAGCGCGATGTCGCGCTGCGGGCGCGAGGAGCCGTAGCGGCAGCCGAGAATCGACTTGTCGAGATACAGCGACGAGACGAGGAAGGACGCCTCGGCGCCGGCGGGCGGGACGCCGAGGAGTACCGCCTGCCCGTGCCGGTCGAGCAGGTCGACGGCCGTCCGGATGAGGCGGGAGTCCCCTACGCACTCGAAGGCGTGGTCGACCCCGTCCGGAACGATCTGCCGCACGGCTGCCGCCGTGTCGTCGACGGCGGAGGCGTCGACGAAGTGGGTGGCACCGAGGCGCCGCGCCGGCTCGGCCTTCGCCGGGTTGACGTCGACGGCGATGATCCTGGAGGCGCCGGCGATCCGCGCCCCCTGCAGAACGTTGAGCCCGATGCCGCCGGCGCCGATGACGAGTACGGACTCGCCCTGGCTCACGCGGGCGCGGTTGAGAACGGCTCCGACGCCCGTCAGAACGCCGCAGCCCAGGAGGGCGGCCGGGATCAGCGGGACATCACGGGGGATCCTCACGGCCTGAACCGCTTTGACCACCGTGCGCTCGGCGAAGGCGGAGCAGGAAGCAAAGTGGAAGAGCTTCTCCCCGCGGCGGGTGAAGGGACGGCCCGGCCGGCCGATCGACTGGTGGCACATGGTCGGACGCCCCCGGTCGCACTCGGGGCAGGTGCCGCAGCCGGCCAGAGTGGACAGCGCGACGTGATCTCCGCAAGTGACGTGTGTGACGCCCGGACCGACCGCTTCCACGATGCCCGCACCCTCGTGGCCGAGAACCACGGGAGCGGGGTAGGGAATGGTGCCGTCGATCACCGAGAGGTCGCTGTGACAAAGACCGGCGGCGGCGATGGCGACGAGGACCTCGCCGGGGCCGGGGGGACGGACCTCAAGATCGTCGACGATCTCGGGCCGCTTCCCGTCGAAGATGACACCCCTCATGATCGCTTCCTCTCCGGCAGCGGGGCGCCGGGCCTCAGGACGGCCAGACGACCGACTGGAGTTCGCTGTAGGCGTGCAGGCCGAAGGAGCCTCCATCGCGGCCGATCCCGCTTTCCTTGAACCCGCCGAAAGCCGTCTCGGGGTGGCGCTGTGCCGTGTTGATGCCGACGTTGCCGCTGCGCAGCCGGGCGGCGAGGGCCCAGGCTCGGCCCGTGTCGGCGCTGAAGAGGTAGTCATGGAGGCCGTACGAGGTGCCGTTGGCGATACGGACCGCCTCGTCCTCGTCGTCGAACGCGAGGGCGACGACGACGGGCCCGAAGATCTCTTCCCGGGCGACCGTCATGTCGGGGGTGGCGTCGCCGATGAGGGTGGGGGCGACGTAGAACCCGGGCCGGACGGCGGGGCGCGTGCCTCCGGTGAGGATCCGGGCTCCCTCCGCACGGGCTCCGGCGACATACGCCTCGACGCGGTCGCGCTGCGCGGCGGAGATCAACGGGCCGACGACCGTGGAGTTATCCACAGGGTCCCCGATTGTCAGTGATCCGGCGTACCGTTTGAGACCGGTGACGACCCGCTCGTACAGCGATCGATGCACGAGCACCCGGGTCGGCGCCGTGCAGATCTGCCCGCTGTGGAACGACCAGACCGAACCGACCGCCATGATCGCCGACTTGAGCACGTTGTCGTCGGCGTCCTCCAGGACGATGGCCGCGCCCTTGCCGCCCAGCTCCATGAGGGTGCGCTTCATCGACCTCCCCGCGGCTTCGGCGATCTTCTTTCCCACCGTGGTGGACCCGGTGAAGCTCACCATGTCCACGCCCGGGTGGGTCACGAGCGCCTCCCCGGCGCCCGGGCCCGAACCGGTGATCACGTTGAACACGCCGTCCGGGAGGCCGGCTTCCCGCAGCAGTGGGCCCAGCTCCAGGCAGCAGAGCGGGTCCTGCGGCGCCGGCTTCGCGACGACTGAATTGCCCATGGCCAGGGCAGGCGCAACCTTGCCCGCGAGATTGACGATCGGGAAGTTGTAGGAGGTGATGCAGCAGACGACGCCCACGGGGCGACGGGCGACCGCGGCACCGACCAGGCCACCGGGAGCCAGCGGCCCGGCCCTGACGACGTGCGGCGCGAGCGGGATCACGTGCGGCTCGACGGCGCCGCGCGCATAGCGCCGGAAGCGGTCGACTGCCACGGGCACCTGGAGGGACGAGGCGACGCGCAGGGTTGCGCCCGTCTCGGCCTGAATGAGGCGCACGAACTGCTCTTCCCGTTCGGACAGCAGTTCGGCGACCCGTTCCAGCACGGCCGCGCGTTCGCGCGGATCAGTACGGCACCAGCCGCTCTGCGCGGCCTGCGCGGCGGCCACGGCGTCGGCGACTTCGGCGGGAGTCGACTCCGGGGCCTCCCCGACGACCTCTTCGGTCGCCGGATTGACAATTGGATAGTGCCCTTTTTCCGGCGCACGCCAGGCGCCGTCGATCCAGTGCCCGTACGCCGTCATGACCGAGGCTCCTTCGGCAGGCCGAGGACGCGCTCGGCGATGATGGTGCGCTGGATCTCGTCCGAGCCGCCGTAGATCGTGTCGGCCCGGCTGAAGAGGAACAGGCGCTGCAGGGCGTCCAGTCGGTACGGCCTGTCGGCCCGCCAGTCGTCCGGTCCCAGGGCGGCGGACGCGCCGCGCACCTGCATCGCCAGTTCACCGAGCCGCTGGTGCCAGCCGCCCCACAGCAGTTTGGCGACGCTGGGCGCCGCGGGGTCGTCCGTGGCGCCCAGGGTGCGCAGGGCGTTCCAGCGCATGGCCTGCAGATCGGCCCATTGCCGTACGAGCCGGCTCCGTACCGCCGGCTCCTCTGCGGCACCGGTCGCCACTGCCAGGCGGACCACACGGCTCAGCTCGGCCGCGAAGCCGATCTGCTGGACGAGCGTGGACACGCCGCGCTCGCGTGCCAGGAGGCCCATGGCCACGCGCCAGCCGTTGCCCTCGCCGCCGACGAGGTGCTCGGCCCTGGCCACGGCGCCGTCGAAGAACACCTCGTTGAAGTCGGCGTCCCCGGACATCTGCCGGATGGGACGGACCTCGATCCTGCCGGGCTGGTCCATCGCCACCAGAAGGAAGGAGAGTCCGTGGTGGCGCCGGGAGCCCTCGGTGGACCGGGCCAGTAGAAAGCACCAATCGGCCTCGTGGGCGTGTGAAGTCCAGATCTTCTGTCCGCTGATGCGGTACGTGCGGCCGCCGTCGGCGCGCACGGCCGCGGTCCGTACGGCGGCCAGGTCGGAGCCCGCGCCGGGTTCGCTGTATCCCTGGCACCAGAGCTCTTCGCCCCGGGCGATGGCGGGAAGGAACCGGGCGCACTGCGCGTCGTCGCCGTGGGTGAGGAGGGTGGGTGCCAGGAGGTTCTCGCCGAGGTGACCGAGGCGGACGGGCGCCTGGGCGCGGGCGTACTCCTCGGCCCAGACGACCTGCCCGGTGAGGGTGGCGGTCCGGTTGCCGTAGGTGCCGCGGGCGGGGTTCCAGCCGAGGCCGATCCAGCCGCCCGTGCCGAGTTCCCGTTCCCAGGGACGGCCGGCGTCCGGGGGTGGGGTGGCGTGCTCGTCCAGCCACGCGCGTGCTTCCTGGCGAAACGCCTCGTCCTCCGGTCCGAATGCGAAGTCCATGCGCGCTCCCGTCGTCGCTCGTCGCGTCACGCGTTGGGGCGCTTGTCGGCGGCGGCCGCGTCGGCCATCGCCTGGATCCGGTCCAGCATGGGCATCGGGTCGGTGCCGACCGTGCCGGGGAGGACGTCGGCGATCCGCCCAGGGGTCCACCGGTCTTCCGCGTAGGCTGCCCGCAGTTCGCGGGGCTGGGCCCAGACCGCGATTTTCGGGCCGGCCACCGTGTAGACCTGCCCGGTGATCCGCTCCTCGCGGGCGCGGTCGCTGAGCAGATAGACCACCAACGCCGCCACGTCCTCCGGCTCACCGATCTCCGTGAGCCCGGTCGGAACGTTGGCCGACATCCGCGTACGGGCCACGGGAGCCACGCAGTTGGCGGTGACTCCGTACCGGTGGAGGCCCAGTGCGGCGCTGCGGACGAGGGAGATGACACCTCCCTTGGCGGAGGCGTAGTTGGCCTGCGCGACGCTGCCCTGGTGACTGCCGCTGGTGAAGCCGATGAGGGTGCCGCTCCGCTGTCGGCGCATCACGGCGGAGGCGGCCCTGAAGACGGTGAAGGTGCCCTTCAGGTGGGTGGCGATGACCGGGTCCCACTCCTCCTCGGTCATATTGAAGATCATGCGCTCGCGGAGGATCCCGGCGACGCACACCACCCCGTCGAGCCGCCCGTACTGCGCCAGGGCCGCATCGACGATCCGCTGGCCGCCGGCCATCGTCGAGACGTCGTCCGCCAGGGCGACAGCCTCGCCGCCGGTCGCTTCGATCTCCTTGGCGACGGCGGTGGCGATCTCGCTGGTGGGCTCGTCACCCGCGAGAGAAACGCCGTGGTCGTTGACGACGACCTTGGCGCCCTCGGCGGCACTCGCCAGGGCCACTGCCCTCCCGATACCGCGCCCGGCACCGGTCACGGCGATCACTTTGCCGGCCAAGAAGCTCCCCACGGTGTGCCCCTTCCCGCAGTTTCTGACGGCCCGTTAGATTTTTGGGCAGCGCGGCCGCGAACACAAGACCCGTCGACGAAGCAAAGACGCACCGCATCAGGTCACGATCAGAGAGGAATTCCATGCCACTGCCGGACGAGTTCCACGAGCTGGCCAAGCGAGTGAACAACTGGGGGCGTTGGGGGGTGGACGACGAGATCGGCACCCTCAATCTCATCACCGACGCCGTGGTACGCACGGCGGCCGCGACGGTCACCAGCGGACGCCGCGTTCCGCTCGCGCTACCCCTGCAGCAGGACGGGGTACAGACGGGGGTGATCCCCGGCCGCATCAATCCGCTGCACACGATGGTCGCGATCAATGCGGAGCTCTTCGGCCCCGGGACCGTGGCCACCAGCGACGACACCGTGACCATGGGCCTTCAGGCGGGCACGCACTGGGACGGCCTGTCCCACGTCTCTCACGGCGGACGGCTCTACAACGGGCGCCCGGCGGACTCGATCACCGCGCACGGGCGCTCGGCCTTCAACGGGGTCGACAAGGCCGGGCACATCGTCTCGCGCGGAGTGCTGCTCGACGTCGCACGAGCCAGGGGCACCGACCGGCTCGACAGCACGTACGCCGTCACACCCGAGGACCTGGAGGCGGCCGAGGAGCTGGCCGGAGTCAGGGTGGGGCCCGGCGATATCGCGCTGGTACGGACTGGCCAGATCCAGCGCTATCTGACGGGCGACAAACAGGCGTACGCCTACCCTTCGCCAGGTCTTTCGATCCGCACTCCCGAGTGGTTCCACGCCCGCGACGTCGCCGCCGTCGCCAACGACACGCTCACGTTCGAGATCTTCCCGCCCGAGATCGAAAACCTGTGGCTTCCCGTCCACGCACTCGACCTCGTCGAGATGGGCATGCCACAGGGACAGAACTGGAATCTGGAAGAGCTCTCGGACGTCTGCGCCGAGGAGCGGCGCTACGCCTTCCTGCTGGCGGCCATGCCCGAACCATTCGTCGGCGGCGTCGGAGCGCCCGTGGCACCGGTCGCGATTTTCTGACGAGCCGACTGCACGTCACTGTCCGCCCGCACCCTGGGGCTTGACCCTGCGCGGTTCGGGCGGGCGGCGGCGTACAGATGCGCACCCCGAGCACGGCACCGTACGCCGCCACCCAGCTCCGGCGCCTGAGCCCTGTTGTCGCGCCGGACGCGACCCGCACTCGCCAAGGCAGCCCTGGTCACACCCGGGCCTCTCGACGTCCCCTCGCAACGAATCGCTGCATCCAAGGGTGATCACGTGAACACTTCACGTCAACACCTGGTCTGGACTTTGTCGACTAAGCCCGATTTGTCGCGGCGTGTTGTGGCTCAAAAGCGCCACTCCAGAGCGGTCCCCCGCGGTCGACCTCGCACCAGATGCGCTTCCCGGCGCCCTCACGGTGCCAACCCCAGCGGTCGGCAAGGCCGTCCACCAGCTCCAGGCCCCTGCCTCCGGTGTCATCGCCTTCGGCGCATCGCCGCCTCGGCGGCCGGGCGCTGATGTCGGTCACTTCGACGCGGACGGTGTCGACGCGCCCGCCGGCCACACCTGCGGCGGCGGCACCGCTCGCACCGACACCGGGAAAGAGCATCCGCAGCACGGCCGGGCACCCCGTGTGGACGACCGCATTGGTGACCAATTCGGAGATCAGCAGGATCAACGTCTCCGCCACGGGCTCATCGGCCCCTATACCGGATCCGGCAAGCCGCGACCGCGCCCACCTGCGGGCCCGCCCCACCTCCGCGGGGTCGGCCCGGACCTCCATCTGCATCTGAAGCACCTGCACCGCTCACACCATCCGAACCGGCGGACACAACGCCTCGCGTCTCAGGGGGGCCACGGAACGTGATCCCGTTTCGAGACAGCATGGTTGACGTACAGTTACCCCAACAAGCGCTTCAGGCATATTCCGGCGCAAAGGAGTATGCGTGCTGCATACTGTGCGACGCGCGCTGCTGGGACTCGAACAACGAGGTCTTTCGAACCTCGTAGCGACGTGAACGAGGGGCATTTCCGCCCGCGACTCAGCCGCTCCGGCATCACCGGTTTTGTTGCGGCCCTGAACTACTCGCATCCCACGGAGAGTACCCGAGACCCGGCCCGACTCCGCACTGTGACGAGTAACGCGAAGAACACAAGTCGATATCAACGCAGCGTGATCATTTATCGGCCGCAAGGCGTATATTTCACCCACACCGATTACGCGGCGCCATTCGGGTGATTCGCGATTTCCGTCGAGCAATTTTCCGAACCGTCGAGAAGCGCGGCGGCCAGCGCCTCCTCCCCGTCCGCCGTCGTCTGCCAGCGTTCGAGCCTCAGCCAGGCCCGCTTGAGATGCAGGTGGACTTCCGCTTCCCAGGTGAAACCCATGCCGCCATGCAGTTGCAAACAGTCACGGGCATTACGGACAGCAGCCTCGTCGGAGAGCAGTTTCGCTCCCCGCGCGTCACTGGCTGCAATTGTCAGCGACGCGGCGTACACGCTACTGCGTGCGAGTTCCGTACGGACGAGCATGCGCGCGCAGAGGTGTTGCACGGCTTGGAAAGCCCCTATCGGGTGACCGAACTGGGTGCGGTTCTTGGCGTGGGAGACCGCCATTTCCAGAGTCCGGAGGGCGCTGCCGAGTTGTTCGGCGGCAGTCAGCAGGGCCGCCTCCTGGCGCAGTCCGGCGGCGCCGGCTGTGCCGCTCAACGGCGTGGCCCCAGGGAGTGGGGGAAGGCGCTCGATGTGGTGGAGGGGAGTGGCGGGGTCGACCGACCGGATGGGCCGGGCCGCGAGCACCTCCGGCGCCTCTCCTCCGCTCGTCCGCAGGATCCGGGGTTCCGGGCCGTCGAGGAGCAGGACGGCGTCGGCTGCGGCGAGGTGGCCGACCATGCCGGGCCGGTCCAGGGCCGTCACCACGGCCGTGCCCTCGGCGGCGCCGGGTACCGCCCCCGCGGCCAGGTGGGTGGCGACGAGCGGGCCGGTCAGCAGGGCGCGCCCGGCCTCCTCGAAGAGGAGCACTGCGTCCGGCAGGCCGAGGCCCGCACCGCCGTCCTTCTCGGGCAGTCTCAGGGAGAAGAAGCCGGCCTTTCCAAGCTCGTGCCACAGAGCCCGGTCGAAACCCTGTTCCGGCTCCCCCGCAGCCACCGCCTCCTGGAGCTTCTCCCGCGGAAAGTGCGCCGCCAGGAGTTCCCGCATTGCCGTCCGCAGGGCGCGTTGATCCTCGCTCAGCCGGAAATCCATGACCTCCTCACCGTCCTCTGGGCAGGCCGAGGATGCGCTCGGCAATGATGTTCTGCTGGATCTGAGAGGTACCGGCGGCGATGGTGTAGGCGAGAGAGGACAGGCGCTCGGTGGTCCATTGCTGCCCGGCGTCCAGGGAGTGCGGGCCCAGGACGTCGGCTGCCGCGTCGTACAACTCCTGGCGGGCCTGGGAGTACCGGAGTTTGAAGACCGAGCCGCCGGTGCCGGGCAGGCCGTTGCCGCCGGAGCTGAGCGATGCCTGGGCCTCGCTCGTATTCCACTGCACCAGGCGCCACAGGGCCGTGAAGTCGGCGTTGAGTCTGCCCAGCCGGCGCCGCAGGACGGCGTCGTCCCACCTGCCGTTCTCCCGGGCCGTCCGGGCCAGCTGGACCAGGGTGCGGCGGCAGGCGACGACCTCGCCGGCGAAGGCGGTGCCGCGCTCGAAGGAGAGGGTGACCATGGTGACGCGCCAGCCGTCGTTCTCGGCACCGACCCGGTGCCGGGCCGGTACCCGCACGTCGTCCAGGAACAGTTCGGCGAACTCCGTGGACCCGGCGAGGGTCCGTACGGGGCGGACCGTCACCCCGGGGGCGTCCATCGGCATCGCGAGCCAGGAGATCCCCCGGTGCCCGGAGCCGGCGGGGCCGGTGCGGACGAGGAGCTCGCACCAGTCGGCGACCTCGGCGTGCGATGTCCAGATCTTGGTGCCGGTGACGACGTAGTCGTCACCGTCCCGGACCGCGCGGGTGCGCAAGGAGGCGAGGTCCGAGCCGGCCTCCGGCTCGGAGAACCCCTGGCACCACACTTCCTCGCCCCGCAGGATGGGCGGCAGCCAGCGGGCACGTTGGGCCGCCGTGCCCTCCACCGCGATCGTCGGGCCGGCGTGCAGCAGGCCCACGAAATTGGCGCCCACGTACGGCGCTCCCGCCCGTTCCGTCTCCTCCAGGAAGATCAGGTGCTGGGCAGGGGTGGCGCCCCGGCCCCCGGCGTCGGCGGGCCAGTGCAGGCCCGCGTATCCGGCGTCGTACAGCGCCCGTTGCCAGGCGCAGTCGTAGGCGCGGCGGGCGGGCCAGTCGGCCGGTTCCGGCTTGGGGGGCAGGTGCGGCAGGGTGGCGGCCAGCCAGGCCCTCAGCCCTTGCCGGAACTCTTCCTCCTCGGGGGTGGTGTGGAGGTCCATGGCGATCAGGCGGCGGGGGTGTCGAGGTCCAGGCCGAGCATCCGGATGGCATTGCCCCGCATGAGCTTGTGGACGGTCTCGTCGTCGAGGCCCTTCACATGGTCCAGGGCCACCCGCTTGGTGTGGGGGAAGGTGGAGTCCACGTGCGGATAGTCGGTCTCGAAGGTGGCGTTGTCGCGGCCCACAGCATCGAGTGAGGCGATTCCGTGTTTGTCGCGGAAGAAGCAGCAGAAGATCTGCCGGTAGTAGTAGGTGGAGGGCGGTTCGGGGATCAGATCCCGCACCCCGCCCCAGGCGCGGTGTTCCCGCCACACGTCGTCGGCGCGTTCCAGTACGTAGGGGATCCATCCCATCTGGCCCTCGCTGTAGGCCAGGGTGAGGCGGGGGAAGCGGACGAGGACGCCGCTGAAGAGGAAGTCCGACATCGAGGCCATGGCGTTGTTGAACGACAGGGTCGCCTGTACGGCCGTCGGCGCGTCGGGAGAGGTTGCGGGCATCTGCGAGGAGGAGCCGATGTGCATGTTGACGACGGTCCCCGTCTCCTGGCAGACGGCGAAGAGCGGGTCCCAGTAGCCGGTGTGGATGCTGGGCAGGCCCAGGTGGGTGGGCAGCTCGCTGAAGGTGAGGGCGCGGACGCCGCGGTCGGCGTTGCGCCGGACCTCGGCGACGGCGAGGTCGATGTCCCAGAGGGGAATGATGCACAACGGGATGAGCCGGCCGCCGCTGTCACCGCACCACTCGTCGACCATCCAGTCGTTGTAGGCGCGTACGCACGCGAGGGCCACTTCCTTGTCGTGCGCCTCCGCGAAGGTCTGCCCGCAGAAGCGGGGGAAGGTCGGGAAGCACAGGGACGCCTCGACGTGGTTGAGGTCCATGTCCTTCAGCCGTGCCGCCGGGTCCCAGCAGCCGCGGCGCATCTCCTCCCGGGTGATGCCCTCCAGTGTCATGTCGTCCCGGTGGAAGCCGACCGCCGCGATGTTGCGCTTGTACGGGAATTGGAGGTCCTCGTAGATCCACCAGTCGGTGGGCCGCCCGTCGGGGTCCATGGTGATGCGGTACGTCCCGCCGGTGTACTCCAGCTCGCCGATGCCGGCGGTCACGGGGCGAGGGCCGCGGTCGTGGTACTTGGCCGGCAGCCACGTCTCGAAGAGGTGGGCGGGTTCGATCACATGGTCGTCGACACTGACGATGCGCGGCAGGTCCATGGCACTCCCTCGCTATTCTGACGAACCGTCAGTTCAGTTCAGGAGGCTAGCCGCCACCCCCTGGACCGACAAGCGCATACGCCCTACGCTCCGGCACGATGTGACGCTTCGTCAGACACGAGAGGGCGACGGCCATGCGTTGTGCGGACACCGACGACGACCTGTCCGGCTCACGCACGCTGTGGGAGCTTCTCGCGCGGCGGGCCGCTCTCACACCCGACACCCCGGCCCTCATCCAGGCCGACGATCCGGCGGAGCCGGGCGGTGGCGACCGCCGGGTGACGTTCGGCGCACTGCACGCGCGTGCCGAGCGCGTCGCCGCCGGGCTGTACGCGCAGGGCGTGCGCCCCGGCAGCCGCGTCGCCTGGCAGCTGCCCACCCGCATCGAGACCGTCGTCCTGAGCCTCGCCCTGGCCCGGCTGGGCGCCGTCCAGACGCCCCTGATCCCCTCGTGCCGCGACCGCGAGGTCGGTCACGCCCTGCGGACGACCGGGGCACGCCACCTCATCGTTCCGGGGACCTGGCGGGGGTTCGATCACACCGCGATGGCCCGGCGCATCGCGGGGACGCTGCCTCGCCCGCCACTGGTGGCGACGGCGTGCGACGTCCTTCCGGAGGCCGATCCCGCCGCGTTTCCGCCCGCGCCCGCAAGCGGTACGGACGTGCGCTGGATCTACTGGACCTCCGGCACCACCTCCGACCCCAAGGGCGTCCTGCACACGGACCGCAGTCTCATCGCCTCGGGCGCCCACCTCGCCCGCGCACTCGGACTGACCCCGGACGACGTCGGTTCCATGGCCTTCCCCTACGCGCACGTGGCCGGGCCCGACTACACGGTGATGGCATTGCTGCGCGGCTTCCCGGCGGTCCTCCTGGAGCACTTCGCCCTGCCGGACTCGCTGGCCGCCTATCGCCGCCACGGCGTCACGGTGGCGGGCGGGTCGACGGCCTTCTACGCCATGTTCCTCGCCGAGCAGCGCAAGACCCCCGGCCGCAGGATCATCCCGACCCTGCGCCTCATGGCGGGCGGCGGAGCGCCCAAGCCGCCCGAGCTGCACCACGCGGTCGTCCGGGAACTGGGCTGCCGGCTCACTCACGGCTACGGCATGACCGAGGCGCCCATGATCACCATGGGGCGTCCGGACGACCCGGAGGAGAGACTGGCCCGCACGGAGGGCAGGCCGGACAGCGGGATGGCGATCCGGATCACGAGTCCGGACGGCACGCCGGTCCCGGCCGGTGCGGACGGGGAGGTACGGCTGCGCGGCGAGGCGGTCTGCCGCGGCTATCTCGACCCGGTCCAGACCGCCGAGGCGTTCGACACCGACGGTTTCCTGCGCACCGGCGACCTCGGTCACCTCACCGACGACGGCTATCTGGTGCTCACCGGGCGGATGAAGGACGTCATCATCCGCAAGGGCGAGAACGTCTCCGCGCAGGAGATCGAGCAACTCCTCCACGGCCACCCCGGCGTCGAGGACGTGGCGGTCATCGGGCTTCCCGACGCCGCGCGCGGAGAGCGCGTCTGCGCGGTGGTCCAGCAGCCGGAAGGGGCCGCTCCCCTGACCCTCGCGGCCGTGACCGCGTATCTGCGGGCCGCGGGGCTGGCCGTGCACAAGCTGCCCGAGCAGCTGGAAGTCGTCGACGCGCTGCCGCGCAACGACACCCTCCGCAAGGTGCTGAAGTACAAACTGCGCGAGCGCTTCTCCAGCCCGTCCCCGCCGGACCGTCAGTCGTTCGCCCGGTAGGTGGCCATGGCCTTCTCGAAGAAGCCGTCGATCGAGCGCTGTTCGTCCATCGGTCCGCGCACCTGGACGAGGTGGTAGCGGCCGCCGAGGAGCATGGCGGCGTTGCGGACGTAGACCTGCCGTCCGCTGCTGTCGTTCCAGTTGAACGTGCCCTCCGCCGTCGCCGTGCCGCCCACGCCGGTGCGGCGCAGTCCGGAGGCGCCCGACCAGGAGGACGAGCGGTACGGGGCCAGCTCGGGCTCCTTGTCCTGCTGGTAGGCCATCGGGTCGTCGCCGAACTCCGACGCCTTGTCCCGGCCCGGCACCACGATCAGCTCGTAGTCGCCGCCGACGTAGACGACCTGGCCGCGGTCGTTCTCGCCCCGGCGATGCCAGTCCTTGGCGACGGCGATGGCGAAGCCCTTGGGGTCCTTGCGCGTGGTGAACTCCTTCGCCCCGCCGCGCTCCTCGGTCCGCTCGTTCTGGGCGCCGGTCGCGGAGGTCTGGCCCACTCTGCCGTTGGAGCCCGGGTCGTTGGGGGCCGCGCTCAGCGCACCCGCCGAGCCGGTGCGGTCCGCCGGGCTCTGGCCCGCGTTCTCCTCCGCACGCGGCATGAACAGCAGGGCGTACAGCACGGCCCCGATCAGGGCGAGGAGGATCAGGCCGAGGAGGAGACGACCCAGGCGCTGCGGGGCGGGGGCCGTACGGACCCGCTGTTCCTGCAGGTGGCCGGTGGAGTGGAAGCCGCTCCGCTCCTGGGGCCGGGCCGCCCTGCCGCTCTCCTTGACCGTCTTCTTGTGCCGCCCGTGCGCGGCGGCCGGCGCGGGACCCGCGGCGGAGGCGGTACGGGCACGCCTGCGGCGGACCAGTTCGCCGCGGCGACGGACCACCGGCAGCCGGCGCGGGTCCGCGGGCGCAGGGGAGCCGATCGACGGCACGGTGACCGTACGGCTGCCGATGTCCGGTTCCGGGGCGGAGCGGATGAGTGAGCGGAGCCAGCCCCGCAGCTCCTCGAACTCGGGGCGTTCGGTCGGGTCCTTCCGCATCAGCGACTCGACGACGGGCCGCAGCGCACCGCACTCCTCGGCGTACGCGGGCGGTTCGGCGCAGACGACCTGGACGAGCTCGGCCGTGCTGTCCTCCGGGTAGGGCGCGTGTCCCTGGACGACGCGGAAGAGCAGCGCGCCGAGCGCCCAGAGGTCGGCGGCGGGGCCCACGGGGGGTGCGAGCTGCCAGTTCTCCTGGATCGGCCATGCCTGCTCGGGTGCCCAGCGCTCGGTGACGGCGCCGACGACCACCATGCGCGCCTGCCGGGCCCGTTCGGCGGCGACGGCGCTGCCGGGGCCGCCGGGGTAGGCCCAGCCGTCCGCCCGGCGAGCGGGGGCGGGCGCGGGGCCCTCAGCCGGAGTGCGTTCCTCGGCCACAGGTGCCGGAGGGTGCGGCGCACGGGGACCGGAAGCCTGCACGGGGACCGGGGCCCCGCCGGGCTGGGCCGTGGGCGTGCTCGGCGCGGACCTGGCTCCGGGCGCGGGGGCGGTCCCACTCGCGGCGCTGCCGCCGCCCCAGGTGGATGCGCCGGTCGGCAGGCCGGGCTTGGCTTCGGCTGCGGCCCGGGCCGCAGCTGCGCGGGCGGCGGCGTGGTACGCGGCGATCGCCCCGGACCGCACCGCCCGGACGTCGCGTGTGCCGTGTGCGTTCCGTGCCTCGCCCGGGCGGCCGCTGTCGGCAGCAGCAGGCCGCACGAAGCCACCCGCGGCACCCTGGTCACGGTAGGCACCGCCGGCCGCTCCCGGGTCGCCGTATCCACCGCCAGGGGTCCCGGCGCCCGGGCTCCCCGGTCCGGGCGCGGGAAGCGCACCGCTGTCCGCGGGGCCGGGCGTGTACGGGCGGTCCGCCGCGCCGTGGGGGGCGGGGGGCGCCGGCACGGGGTCGTATCCGCAGAGGGCTTCTTCGGCCGCTCCGGCGGCGAGGCCGGTGAGGATGGCGCGACCGTCGTCGCAGATGAGGACGGTGCGTACGGTGATGTTGCGGTGGGTCCAGCCCTGGGCGTGCAGGGCTCGCAGGGCGGTGAGGACGTCCGCGGCGACCTCCGCCGCACGGTGCGGGGAGAGCGTGCGCTCGGCGAGCAGGGCGGCGAGCGGACGGGCCGAGACGAGTTCGCTGACGATCCAGAGGCTGCCCGCCTCGGCGAAGACGTGGAAGACCTGGTCGAGCCGCGGGTGGTCGGGCACCTGCGCGGCGGCGGTCGCGGCCGCCAGCGCACGACGCACCGCCGGATCGCCCGCGCCCTGGCCACTACGGCCCACGCCGCCGGGGCGGCCGCCGGCGCCGGCCCGTTCACGGAGCCCGCTCCCGGCCCCCGCTCCGGCCCCGGACGCCGGACGCTGGCCGGGCACGGCCCCGAAAGCGGATGCCCTCCCCGCACCCGCACCCGCACCCGCACCGGGTACTGTGCCGCCCGTCGCCGCGGCGGGCCCTGCACCCGGCGTCCGGGTTCCGGGCATCACTGCGGTCCCGGTCCCGGTCCCGGCCCCGCTGCCGAGCCCGGCCGCGGTTGCGCCAGGGGTGTCGTCAGCCAGGACCTCGGCGTCCACGATCTCCGGCAGGGGAATCTGCCGGACCAGGACCTCCTGCCCGCTGTAGGTGTCAAAGGCCCGCGTCTCGACGAGTTCGAAGGCGTCGGAGGGTGGCAACGGCAGGCGATAGCGGTCGGCGAGCACCCGGCCCGCGTACTCGTCCACGACGCCTCCCCAATCGTGCGATCCGCCCCAGCGTGGGCACCACCATTGCCCCGCACAACCGCCAAAGCCGGTCGTTCAGCTGCTTATTGCGGTTGCGTACGGTCCACGACGACTCACGATACGTGCCGAACCCGCCCCTTCGGGCCCGTACGGCTCAGTACGTCCCCCGGCACGCCGCCCGTTATGCGCCCGACGTGGCGCGCGGGGCTTCCGGCCCGCGCGCCACCTGCGTCAGTGCGCGCCCGGGAAGCCTGCCGGGGCGTCATAGAGCACCGCGGCCGGGGCGATCGACGCCTTCTTGTGCGAGGGGGACGAACCGCTCTTGCCGTCCTCGCCCTTGTCGTCACCGCTCATGCTGAGGGCCAGCACCGTGCCGATGACGGCCAGCACGACCACCACCGCGGCGATGAGCAGCACCCGGCGCGGCACGATGTCGGAGATCGACGCCCGGCCGTACGTGCCGGTGCGCGCGCCCGCGCGGCTGCGGGCGGCGACGCTGCCCACCCTCAGCTTCACCGGCTGCGTCGGGCCGTCGGACTCGGCGGTCACCGACGAACCACCTGGGGTCGCGTCCCGCAGGGGACGGAAGGCGCCCGGCGTGCGCTGGGTGGCCGCATTGCCCGCCGCACCGCGCCCGTGCGGGCGCGAGCCGCCGGCGGAGGCAGGGGCCGGGTTCGGACGGCCCGTGGCGGACGGTCCGGCCGAGGAGTGCGCGGAGTGCGCGCCGGAGGAGGACGGCCGGCCGTCGTAGCCGTAGCCGCTCTTCTTGCCCCGGGACGACGAGGAGGCCGCCCGGCGGGGCGTCTCCGGTATGGGCGGCAGGGACAGGGCCTGGGTCGCGTCCAGGTCAGGGGTGGGCTCGGGCGGCCTGGGCAGGCGCTCGTCCGGGGCGTTGACGGCGTCGGTCAGCAGGGCGCGGGCGCCGGCCTCGTCCAGGCGCTTCTGCGGGTCCTTGGCGAGCAGCCCGTACATGACGCCTTCCAGGGGGCCCGCGTTCTTGGGCGGCCCCAGGGGCTCCGTCATCACGGCCGTCAGGGTCGCTATGGCCGACCCCTTGTCGTACGGAGGGGCGCCTTCCACGGCGGCGTAGAGCAGGCCGCCGAGGGACCACAGGTCCGCCGGGGGGCCGGGCTTCTGGCCGCGGGCGCGCTCGGGGGATATGTACGAGGGCGCGCCGACGAGCATGCCGGTCGAGGTGACCGACGGGTCGCCCTCGACCTGGGCGATGCCGAAGTCGGTGAGGACGACGCGGCCGTCGTCGGCGATGAGCACGTTGGAGGGCTTCACGTCACGGTGCAGGATGCCCTCGCGGTGTGCGGCGCGCAGCACGTCGAGGACGGCGAGGCCCACCTCGGCGGCTCTGCGCCACTTCAGCGGCCCGTCCTCGCGGATGACCTCGGCGAGGGAGCGGCCCTCGATGAGCTCCATGACGATCCACGGCCGGTCGTCCTCGTGCACGACGTCGAAGACGGTGACCGCGCCCGCACTGCGGATGCGGGCAATGGCCTTCGCCTCACGCAGTGTCCGCGTGATGAGACGGCGCTTCTCGTCCTCGTCGATGTTGGCCGGGAAACGCAGCTCCTTCACCGCGACCGCCCGGCCCAGCGTCTCGTCCGTCGCCCGGTGGACCGTGCCCATGCCACCGCGCCCGAGGACGTCCCCGAGGCGGTATCGCCCGGCGAGGAGGCGCCCTGTCGTGCCCTGCGTCTGCTCCGCCTCCGACATGCGTCCCCTCTGGCAATCAGCTCTGCGACCAACCGACCCTGGCAGAGCGACCATTGTCTCTCATCCGCAGACCTGTGGAAGGCCAGGGTCCGGGAGGCCGTGGATGATGGGCGCATGCCGACGCGCACCGCCCGCCCGCGACTCACCGCGACCATAGCCGCGCTGACCTGCGCCGTAACGGTGTCGGCGATGACGGGATGCGGTGGCGACGTCGCCCGCTCCCCTCTACAGGACCTGGTTTCCGGGCGGACGGTTCCCGGTGCGGCGGAGCTGTCACAAGATGCTCAAGGGGCCCTCCGGTTCACCACCGCGGGCGTGTCGGACGTACGGAGCGGACGTCCCATCGGCCTCACGGACCGCTTCCGTGCCGGGAGCATCACCAAGACGGTCATCGCCGTGGTCGTGCTCCAGCTGGCGGCCGAGCACCGGCTGGAGGTGGACGATCCGGCCACCGGACACCTACCGCAACCCACCGCCGACGCGGTCCGGCGCGCCCGGTACGGGCGGGATGTCACGGTCCGCCAACTCCTCACCCACACCAGCGGGCTGTTCTCGTACACCGACGACCTCGCCCTCTACCGGGACGTCACCGACCACCGCCTCACCGCCCGCTCGCCCGAGACATTGGTACGGACCGCAGTGGCCCACGCCCCGTACGCGCCGCCCGGCGCCCGGTACCGCTACTCCAACACCGACTACCTCCTCCTCGGTATGGTCATCCGTCAGGTCACCGGCCACTCCTACGCCACCGAGGCCCTACGCCGCGTCATCACCCCCTTGCGCCTCTCCGGCACCAGCTTCCCCGGCACCCGCACCACGCTCCCCGTCCCGCACGGCCGGGCCTACAGCGCGTCAGCAGACGGCAGCCCGCACGACGTCACCGAGCTCAACCCGTCCGTCGCGGGTGCCGCCGGGGAGATGGTCTCCACCCTCCCCGACCTCAACCGTCTCTTCGCCGCGCTCCTCGGCGGCGAGCTGCTGGCCGCGCCCGAGCTGCGCACCATGCTGGACACGAAGGCCACCGGCGGCCGCTACGGCATGGGCGTCTTCCCCGTCCGGCTGCCGTGCCGGCGCACGGTCTGGGGTCACAACGGCGAGATCAACGGCTCCTACGTCCAGACGCTGGGCACCACCGACGGCCGGCACGTGGTCAGCTACCGCGTCAACAGCGACACCCGGCCACCCGCCGGGACCGAGGCCGAGCTCCTCCGGGAGAACTTCTGCCCCCGGACAAGCAGCACCACGGGCGCCTAGATGGGCTGGATCTCCGGTGCCCCCAGACGGGCCGCGTCCGCCGTCAGGTCGTCGGGCTGCCGCTGGGACTCCCGTTCGGCCTCCACGCGCTTCTCGTAGTGCTCGACCTCCTTGTCGACCTGGGCCGCGTCCCAGCCCAGCACCGGCGCGATCAGCTCGGCGGCCTCGCGGGCGCAGCGTGTGCCCCGGTCGAAGGTCTCGATCGAGATCCGGGTCCGCCGGGTGAGGACGTCGTCGAGGTGGCGCGCCCCCTCGTGCGAGGCGGCGTAGACGACCTCGGCCCGCAGGTATTCGTCGGCGCCCGTCAGCGGTTCGCCCATCGCCGGGTCGGCGGTGACGTAGGCGAGCACCTCGTCGACGAGCGAGCCGTAGCGGTTGAGCAGGTGCTCGACGCGCGCCACGTGGAGTCCGGTGCGCCGGGCGATCTGCGCCCGGCCGTTCCACAGTGCCCGGTAGCCCTCGGCGCCCACCAGCGGCACGTCCTCCGTGACGCAGTCGGCCACCCGCTGGGTCAGGCCGTGCACCGCCTCGTCCACCGCGTCCTTCGCCATCACGCGGTACGTGGTGTACTTGCCGCCCGCCACGACCACCAGTCCGGGCACGGGGTGGGCGACGGTGTGCTCGCGGGAGAGCTTGCTGGTGGCGTCGGACTCGCCGGCCAGCAGTGGGCGCAGCCCGGCGTAGACGCCCTGGACGTCGTCGCGGGTGAGGGGGACGGCGAGCACCGAGTTCACGTGCTCCAGCAGGTAGTCGATGTCGGCGCTGGAGGCCGCCGGGTGGGCCTTGTCGAGGTCCCAGTCGGTGTCCGTCGTGCCGATGATCCAGTGGCGGCCCCAGGGGATGACGAAGAGGACGCTCTTCTCGGTGCGCAGGATCAGCCCGGTGGTGGAGTGGATGCGGTCCTTCGGCACGACCAGGTGGATGCCCTTGGAGGCCCGTACGTGGAACTGGCCGCGCTCGGCGATGAGCTGCTGGGTGTCGTCCGTCCACACACCGGTGGCGTTGACGACCTGCCGGGCCCGGATCTCGAACTCGCCGCCCTGTTCGAGGTCGCGCACGCGGGCGCCGACGACGCGTTCGCCCTCGCGGAGGAAGCCCACGACACGGGCGCGGTTGGCGGTGTCGGCGCCGTAGGCGGCAGCGGTGCGGACGAGGGTGGTGACGTAGCGGGCGTCGTCCATCTGGGCGTCGTAGTACTGCAGGGCGCCGATCAGTGCGTCCTTGCGCAGGCAGGGAGCGACCCGCAGGGCCTTTCTGCGGGTGAGGTGACGGTGGGCGGGCAGGCCGCGGCCGTGCCCGGAGGAGAGGGACATGGCGTCGTAGAGGGCCACGCCCGAGCCGGCGTAGAAGCGCTCCCACCCCCGGTGCTGCAGCGGATAGAGGAAGGGCACCGGCTTGACCAGGTGCGGGGCGAGGCGCTGCAGCAGGAGGCCACGCTCCTTGAGGGCTTCGCGCACGAGGGCGAAGTCGAGCATCTCCAGATAGCGCAGTCCGCCGTGGATGAGCTTACTGGACCTGCTGGACGTGCCCGCCGCCCAGTCCCGGGCCTCCACGAGCCCGGTGGCCAGGCCGCGGGTGGCCGCGTCCAGCGCGGTGCCCGCGCCGACGACGCCGGCGCCGACCACCAGGATGTCCAGTTCCCGCTCCGCCATCCGGGCGAGCGCCGCTCCGCGCTCGGCCGGCCCGAGTGTCGCTGTCCTCACCGCTGCCTCCTGCCTGGCCGCTCTCGCCGCCGCTGCCGGTGACCCGCCGCTGCCGGCGTCGCCACGCCCCGCCGGATCCGCGCCGCTGTCGCGGCGGGCCCGCACGGGGCCCTGCTCCGCCCCGGGACCGCGGACGGCGCCGCGGCCCCATCGCTTTGGGGCCGCGCCCGTTCTCCTTCGATGCTGCCCCAGATCGGCCGCTTCGGCCGCGCCGGAGCCCGGCGGGACGGCATCCGGGCAGCGTGTGGCGGGCGTGCCACGCCGCGGCAATACCGGGTAACAGTCATATATCCGCCTAACCTGATGTAACGGCTGATCCCCGCCGGAAACCCGTCGGAAACCGCCGGAATCCCCTCCGGGAAGGACCGCACCCCGCCATGCCCGCAGATCTCGCCGTCATCGGCCTCGGCTATCTCGGACTCCCCCTCGCCCAGGCCGCCACGGCCGCGGGCATCCCCACCGTCGGCTACGACCCCGACGCCCATACCGTCGCCGAGCTGCGCGCCGGGCGCATGCCCTCCGAGGGCGCCGACGGCTGTCTCACCGTCGCCGGGATCCGCCGCATGCTCAACGCCGGCTTCCGCGCCACGACCGAGGACGCCGAGCTGGGCCGGGTCCGTACGGCCGTGATCTGCGCGCCCACCCGCCTCGGCGAGGACCGGGCCCTGGACCTGAGCGCCATCACCGACGCCGCCCGCACCCTCGCGCCGCGGCTGCGCCCGCACACCACCGTGCTCCTGGAGTCCCCCGTCTACCCCGGCACCACGGAAGACGTCCTGCGCCCCCTCCTCGAAGCGGGTTCCGGCCTGCGGGCCGGCCAGGACTTCCACCTGGCCTACTCGCCCAGCCGCTTCGACCCCGGCAACCGCCACCACGCCTACGCCAACACCCCGAAGGTCATCGGCGGCCTCACCCCCGCCTGCACGGAGGCCGCCGCCGCCTTCTACGGACGGGTCTGCGAGCGGGTCGTCCGCGCCCGGGGCCCCCGCGAGGCCGAGGCGGTCAAGGTCCTGGAGACCAACTACCGGCACGTCAACATCGCACTCGCCAACGAGATGGCGGTCTTCTGCCATGACATCGGCGTCGACCTCTGGGACGTCGTGCGCTGCGCCGAGACCAAGCCCTTCGGCTTCCAGGCGTTCCGGCCGGGCCCCGGGGTGGGCGGCCACGGGGTGCCCATCGACCCCAATTACCTCTCCTACAAGGGCCGCAGCCTCGGCTATCCGCTGCGCATGGTGGAGCTCGCCCAGGAGGTCAACGGGCGGATGCCGCGTTACGTCATCCAGCGCTGCGCCACACTGCTCAACGAGCACGGCAAGTCGGCGCGCGGCGCCCGCGTCCTGCTGCTCGGGGTCAGCTACAAGCCCGACGTCGGCGACCAGGAGGGCTCACCGGCCCGGGAGATCGCCTCCCGGCTGATGGAGATGGGCGCCCAGCTCAGCTACCACGACCCCTACGTACCGGAGTGGCGCGTCCTCGGCCACCCCGTGCCGCGCGCCGACTGCCCCCACGAGGCGGCCGCCGCCTCCGACCTGACGGTCCTTCTCCAGCACCACCGCAAGTACGACCTGCAGGGCCTGTCGGTCAAGGCACAGCTGCTGCTCGACACCCGCGGCGCGAGTCCGGCGGGAGCGGCGCACCGCCTGTGAGGCGCCGCTCCCCGCGCGGACGGCGCGCCGTTACAGCCGGCCGGTCGACAGCATCCGCGGCTGGGCGTCCAGGACGGTCCGCAGGGAGGCGAAGTTCTCCACGCAGCGCCCGGTGCCGACGGCCACGCAGTCCAGCGGGTCGTCGGCGATGATCACCGGGATGTCGAGCTCCTTGCTCAGGCGCACGTCCAGGCCGCGCAGCAGTGCGCCGCCGCCGGTGAGCACGATGCCCCGGTCCATGATGTCGCCGGACAGCTCCGGCGGCGTCTCGTCCAGCGTCTGACGTACGGCCATGACGATCGCGTCCACCGGCTCGGACAGTGCGTGCCGGATCTCGTCGGCCGTCAGCTCCAGGGTCTTGGGCAGGCCGCTGACCTGGTCCCGGCCGCGGATGGTGCAGCGGTCGCCGGGCCGCAGGCCCTGGGTCTCCTCCGGGTCGCCCGTCTCGTCCTGGCCGCCGGCCGCGACGTGCCGGGCGAGGGCCGCGAGCCCGGACTCCGACAAGTAATGGGTGGGCGAGGCGGAGCCGATGCTCATCTTGAGGTCCTCGGCGGTGCGTTCGCCGATCGCCATGGCGTACTTCTTCTTGACGTACGAAATGATGGCCGCGTCCATCGCGTCGCCGGCCGTCCGCACCGAACGGGCCGTGACGATGCCGCCCAGCGAGATCACCGCGACCTCGGTGGTGCCGCCGCCGATGTCGACGACCATGCAGCCGGTGGGCTCGCTGACCGGCAGGCCCGCGCCGATCGCCGCCGCCATGGGCTCCTCGACCAGGTGCACCTGCCGGGCCCCGGCCTGCGAGGCGGCCTCGATGACGGCACGGCGCTCGACGCCCGTGATGCCGGACGGCACACAGACCACGACGCGCGGCCGGGAGAAGAGGCGGTTGCCCATCACCTTCTTGATGAAGTGCCGCAGCATGCGCTCGGCTATCTCGAAGTCGGCTATGACGCCGTCGCGCAGCGGGCGGATGGCGACGATGCTCGACGGCGTGCGGCCGATGGTCTCCTTCGCCTCGGAGCCGACCGACAGCACACTGCCGTCCTCGGCGTTGACGGCCACGACCGAGGGCTCGTTGAGCACCACTCCCTTCCCGCGTACGTACACCAGCGTGTTCGCGGTGCCGAGGTCGATACCCATGTCCCTGCCGCTGAACGACTTGCTTTGCGCCATAAGTCGCCAGTATTCCCTACGATCGAATGTTTATACGGCGCTAACGGGGCTCGCAGGGAACGCGAAAGGCCCGGCCTGCCGCAGCAGACCGGGCCCGGAAGCCGACGCGGAGCCGGCGGAGCCGACGCGGGGTCAGCGCTTGTCGTGCTGCGACGGCGCGACCGTCACCTCGACCCGCTGGAACTCCTTGAGCTCGCTGTAGCCCGTGGTGGCCATCGCCCGGCGCAGCGCGCCGAAGAAGTTCATCGACCCGTCCGGGGTGTGCGAGGGACCGGTGAGGATCTCCTCGGTGGAGCCGACCGTGCCGAGGTTCATGCGCTTGCCGCGCGGCACGTCCTCGTGGACGGCCTCCATGCCCCAGTGGAAGCCACGGCCCGGGGCGTCGGTGGCGCGCGCGAGCGGGGAACCCATCATCACGGCGTCCGCACCGCAGGCGATGGCCTTGGGCAGGTCGCCGGACCAGCCCACGCCGCCGTCGGCGATGACGTGCACGTAGCGGCCGCCGGACTCGTCCATGTAGTCGCGGCGGGCGGCGGCCACGTCGGCCACGGCGGTCGCCATCGGGACCTGGATGCCCAGGACGTTGCGCGTGGTGTGGGCGGCGCCGCCGCCGAAGCCGACGAGCACGCCCGCCGCGCCCGTGCGCATCAGGTGCAGGGCGGCGGTGTAGGTGGCGCAGCCGCCGACGATGACGGGGACGTCGAGCTCGTAGATGAACTGCTTGAGGTTCAGCGGCTCGGCGGCGCCCGAGACGTGCTCGGCGGAGACGGTGGTGCCGCGGATCACGAAGATGTCCACGCCGGCGTCGACGACGGCCTTGGAGAACTGCGCGGTGCGCTGCGGGGAGAGCGCGGCGGCGGTCACGACACCCGAGTCGCGGACCTCCTTGATGCGCTGCCCGATCAGCTCTTCCTTGATCGGCGCGGCGTAGATCTCCTGGAGGCGCTTGGTCGCAGCCGTCTCGTCCAGCTCGGCGATCTCGGCGAGCAGCGACTCGGGGTCCTCGTAGCGGGTCCACAGACCCTCAAGGTTGAGCACGCCCAGGCCGCCCAGCTCACCGATCCGGATGGCGGTCTCGGGCGAGACGACCGAGTCCATCGGGGCGGCCAGGAACGGCAGCTCGAAGCGGTAGGCATCGATCTGCCAGGCGATCGAGACCTCCTTCGGGTCGCGGGTACGGCGACTCGGGACGACGGCGATGTCGTCGAACGCGTACGCCCGGCGGCCGCGCTTGCCGCGCCCGATCTCGATCTCAGTCACGTCTGTGGCCTTTCACTTTCCTTGGCGCTCCGTCTGCCGCATACCAGTATCCCCGACGCGGCGGAGCCCGCGGCCTGTCGGTCGCGGGCTCCTGCGGGCGCTGTACGAAGCTCCGAAACTATCCCGGTCCTACTAGCGGCGGGAGTAGTTCGGCGCTTCCACGGTCATCTGGATGTCGTGCGGGTGGCTCTCCTTGAGGCCCGCGGACGTGATCCGCACGAAGCGGCCCTTGTCCTTGAGCTCCTGGATGTCCGCCGAGCCGACGTAGCCCATGGAGGCGCGCAGGCCGCCGATGAGCTGGTGGGCGACGGAGGCCAGCGGGCCGCGGTAGGGAACCTGGCCCTCGATGCCCTCGGGCACCAGCTTGTCCTCGGAGAGGACGTTGTCCTGGAAGTAGCGGTCCTTGGAGAAGGACCGCGCCTGGCCGCGGGACTGCATGGCGCCCAGGGAGCCCATGCCGCGGTAGGACTTGAACTGCTTGCCGTTGATGAAGACCATCTCGCCCGGCGACTCCTCGCAGCCCGCGAGCAGCGAGCCGAGCATCACCGTGTCGGCACCGGCGGCGATCGCCTTGGCGATGTCGCCGGAGTACTGCAGGCCGCCGTCGCCGATGAGCGGCACACCGGCGGCGTGGCACGCCTGGGCGGCCTCGTAGATCGCGGTGACCTGCGGCACGCCGATGCCGGCGACGACGCGGGTGGTGCAGATCGAGCCGGGGCCGACGCCGACCTTGACGCCGTCCACGCCGGCGTCAATCAGCGCCTGGGCGCCGTCACGGGTGGCGACGTTGCCGCCGACGACGTCGACGCTGATGTTGGACTTGATCTTGGCGATCATGTCGAGGATGCCGCGGCTGTGGCCGTGGGCGCTGTCGACGACCAGGAAGTCCGCGCCGGCCTCGACGAGCGCCTGGGCGCGCTCGAACGCCTCGGGGCCCACGCCCACCGCGGCACCGACGACCAGACGGCCCTCGGCGTCCTTGGCGGCGTTGGGGTACTTCTCCGCCTTGACGAAGTCCTTGACGGTGATGAGGCCCTTGAGCACACCGGCGTCGTCGACCAGCGGCAGCTTCTCGATCTTGTGGCGGCGCAGCAGCTCCATGGCGTCCTCGCCGGAGATGCCCACCTTGCCCGTCACCAGCGGCATCGGCGTCATGATCTCGCGGACGGCGCGGCTGCGGTCCACCTCGAAGGCCATGTCGCGGTTGGTGACGATGCCGAGCAGCTTGCCCGCCGGGTCGGTGACCGGCACGCCGCTGATGCGGAACTTCGCGCAGAGGGCGTCCGCCTCGGCCAGCGTGGCGTCCGGGCGGACGGTGATCGGGTCGGAGACCATGCCGGACTCCGAGCGCTTGACCAGGTCGACCTGGTTGGCCTGGTCCTCGATGGACAGGTTGCGGTGCAGCACGCCCGCGCCGCCCTGGCGGGCCATGGCGATGGCCATGCGCGCCTCGGTCACCTTGTCCATGGCGGCGGACAGCAGCGGGATGTTGACCCGGACGTTCCGCGAGACCCGGGAGGAGGTGTCCACGGCGTTCGGCAGGACCTCGGAGGCGCCCGGCAGCAGCAGGACGTCGTCGTATGTCAGACCGAGCATCGCGAATTTCCCGGGCATTCCGTCGACGTTGTCAGTCATGACACCTTCCCAAATGGTCTTGCCCCAGCGAGGACTCCCATGCTAACGGCCGCCAGTGGTGTCCCATTCCACGAGCACTGAGGTCCGCATCACTTGGAGATTCCTACAGGATTCGGTCGGTCGGCTGCCCCAGAGGATTGGATCACTGTTCCGCGAGCGCCCGGAGCCTGCTGAGCGCGCGGTGCTGGGCGACGCGCACGGCACCCGGCGACATGCCGAGCATCTGCCCCGTCTCCTCGGCCGTAAGCCCCACGGCGACCCGCAGCAGGACGAGCTCGCGCTGGTTCTCCGGGAGGTTGGCGAGCAGCTTCTTGGCCCACTCGGCATCGCTGCTGAGCAGGGCACGCTCCTCCGGCCCGAGCGAGTCGTCCGGCTGCTCGGGCATCTCGTCGGAGGGCACGGCGGTGCTCCCCGGGTGGCGCATGGCGGCCCGCTGCAGGTCGGCGACCTTGTGCGCGGCGATGGCCACGACGAACGCCTCGAAGGGCCGCCCGGTGTCGCGGTAGCGCGGCAGGGCGCACAGCACCGCCAGGCAGACCTCCTGGGCGAGGTCGTCGACGAAGTGGCGGGCGTCGCCGGGCAGCCGCGACAGGCGCGTACGGCAGTAGCGCAGCGCGAGCGGGTGCACCAGGGCGAGCAGGTCGTGGGTGGCCTGGCGGTCGCCCTCGACGGCGCGGGCGACGAGCGCGCCAATGGCTGTCGTGTCGTCGTCGCGCATCGGTCCATGGTGCCTTGACGCCGGATTCTCCGCGGCACCGCATCCGTAGTTGTGCACCGAAGCGTTATGAGCGGGTGCGCCGGCGGTCATGTCCCGCACCTTCCCATCACGCCTTCCCGAGCCGTCCCCGAGGAACTCCATACTCCAAGGATGCGGCAGCGCGCGGGAAACGTGCAGCGGGCCGGTGATCGGCGGCCGCCGGGCGGGCGGCCACGTCGGGCCGCCCCGCCCGCTCCCCGGCGGGCGGGGTACGTCACTCCCCCGCTTCGACGCACGAACACGACACCCCAGAGCTGCCCCGGAACCGGCCGTCGGCGACCTAGCGGACCAGGCCCCAGCGGAAGCCCAGCGCCACGGCGTGCGCCCGGTCCGAGGCGCCCAGCTTCTTGAACAGACGACGCGCGTGGGTCTTGACGGTGTCCTCGGAGAGGAACAGCTCACGGCCGATCTCGGCGTTGGAGCGGCCGTGGCTCATGCCCTCCAGCACCTGGATCTCCCGCGCGGTGAGCGTGGGCGCCGCGCCCATCTCGGCGGAGCGCAGCCGGCGCGGTGCCAGCCGCCAGGTGGGGTCGGCGAGCGCCTGGGTCACGGTGGCGCGGAGCTCGGCGCGCGAGGCGTCCTTGTGGAGATAGCCGCGCGCACCTGCGGCGACCGCGAGCGCGACCCCGTCCAGGTCCTCCGCGACCGTGAGCATGATGATGCGGGCGCCGGGGTCGGCCGAGAGCAGCCGGCGGACGGTCTCCACACCGCCGAGACCGGGCATGCGTACGTCCATCAGAATGAGGTCCGAACGATCGGCGCCCCAGCGGCGGAGGACTTCCTCGCCGTTGGCCGCCGTCGTCACGCGCTCGACGCCGGGCACGGTCGCCACCGCGCGACGGAGCGCTTCTCGGGCAAGCGGGGAGTCGTCGCAGACGAGGACGGATGTCATGGCCGCCCTCCGCAGCTGATGCGCGTCACCTTGAGCCTCCAGAGGCTGGTATTGATCGTCACCTGTGCGATTGACGACGCCCGGGCACTGCCACCCGCCCGACTGCTTGATGCGTCAACCGCCTCCGCACTCTCAACGACGGTCACCCGAAAGAGTTACGGGCTCGGTCGGCCGTGTTCGGCACTCTACGTGAGGGCGCGGACACGGAGCAGGGCGCACAGGGGGCGCCCGCCCCACCAGGCAAGCTATGCCCCATTTGCCCAGTCGGACCTGTTTTTCTTCCCATTTGATGCCGTCTGTGGCTAGATTCGCAATGAGTCATATTTTCATCTGCTCACACAGCAGACGCATGACAGAGGTATGGACGGGTACTGCAACGGATCACTTCGACAGATCGTCCCGAGGGGATAAGCAATGGCAGATTTCTCCCGCCTCCCCGGTCCCAACGCCGACCTGTGGGACTGGCAGCTGCTGGCGGCGTGCCGAGGGGTCGACAGCTCGCTCTTCTTCCACCCCGAGGGCGAACGGGGTGCCGCCCGCAGCGCCCGTGAGACCTCCGCGAAGGAGGTGTGCATGCGATGCCCGGTACGCGCCGAGTGCGCGGCGCACGCGCTGGCGGTACGGGAGCCCTACGGCGTGTGGGGCGGCCTGACCGAGGACGAGCGCGAGGAGCTCATGGGGCGCGCGCGGCACCGCTCCATCACCGCGAGCGGCGCGGGCGCCGGTGCCATGACCGCCTGAGCGCCCGGGCACATCCCGTCGACCGCCCCGGAAGAAACGCTTCAGTACGCGGGCGTGCTCAGCGGTGGGCGGCGGCCACCAGGCGGTCCAGCATCGCCGCGACCGCCGGCACCCGGGCCAGGTCGGGCAGCGTGAGGGCGACGATCTCGCGGTGGACGACCGGCTCGACGGGCACCGTGCGGGCCCCCTTCGGCCGGACCGACTCCAGCGCCAGCTCCGGCATGACGGCCACCCCGAGCCCGGCCCCGACCAGCCCGAAGACGGCCGGGTAGTCGTCGGTGGCGAAGTCGATGCGCGGCGTGAAGCCCGCGCTCTCGCAGACCTCCACCAGATGCCGCCGGCAGCGCGGACAGCCGGCGATCCAGGGCTCCTGCTCCAGCTCGTCGATCCCGATGCGCTCCGCGCCCGCCAGCCGGTGCCCCTCCGGCACCACGCCGATGAGACGGTCCGTCAGCAGCGGCCGTACGACCAGGTCGTCCCACTCCGCGCCGGCGGCCGGATCGGCGCCGCGCACGTCGGGGTAGCGGAAGGCGAGCGCGATCTCGCAGTCGCCCTCGCGCAGCATCTCCACCGAGCGCGGCGGCTCCGCCTCGACGAGGGAGATCTGGGTGCCGGGATGGGCGGCCCGCATCTCGGCGAGCGCGGTGGGCACCAGCGTCGAGCTGCCGCTGGGGAAGGACACCAGTCGCACGCGCCCCGCCCGCAGCCCGGCGATGGCCGCGATCTCCTCCTCGGCCGCGGTCAGCCCGGCCAGGATCCCGGCGGCGTGCCGGACGAGGGCCTCGCCCGCCTCGGTCAGGCGCATCTCGCGCCCCGTGCGGATCAGCAGGGGGGTGCCCGTCGACTGCTCCAGGGCCTTCATCTGCTGACTGACGGCGGGCTGGGTGCAGCCCAGGTCGCGGGCGGCCGCGGAGAACGAACCGGTGGCGGCCACCGCGCGCAGCACCCTCAGGTGACGAGCCTCGATCATAGCTCCGAGCATAAGGCAGACTTGGGTCCGTCGCGAAATGTCCATCACTCCCTTTGGGGCGCCGGTCGGCGTCGTCAACGGCGTGCGCGCCGGAGGGCGTTGGCCACGGGGGCGCGGGAGGCGCGGGCACGGGGGGCGGATCTGCCGCACAGCGCCCCGCAGGGGCGAACGGAGGACGGGGGAGGCACCCGGGGACGGGCGGCGAGCACTAACGTTCCGGTATGACGACTGCACTGATCACGGGAGCCACGGCCGGCATCGGCGCGGCCTTCGCACGACGCCTGGCGGCCGACGGACACAACCTGGTCATCGTGGCCCGGGACGAGAAGCGGCTGGGCGAGCAAGCGACCGAGCTGCACGACCGCCACCGGGTGGAGGTGGAGGTGCTCCGCGCGGACCTGTCGGAGGAGGAGGGCATCGCGGCCGTCGAGGCCCGGCTCTCGGACCGCAAGAACCCGGTGGACCTGCTGGTCAACAACGCCGGCTTCGGCAACAAGGGCCGCTACCTCGAAGTCTCGATGGCCGACGAGCTGACCATGCTCAAGGTGCACTGCGAGGCGGTCCTGCGGCTGACGTCGGCTGCGGCCGCGGGCATGCGCGAGCGCAGGCGCGGCGGGGTCGTCAACGTGGCGTCGGTGGCCGCGTTCGTCCCCCGGGGTACGTACGGGGCGAGCAAGGCGTGGGTGGTGCAGTTCACCCAGGGTGCCGCGCGGGACCTGGCGGGCAGCGGGGTGCGGCTGATGGCCCTGTGCCCCGGCTTCGTCCGTACGGAGTTCCACCAGCGGGCCGGCATGGGGGTGGACAATGTGCCGGGCTGGATGTGGCTGGACGCCGACAAGCTCGTCGAGGCCGCCCTGAAGGACCTCGCCCGCGGCAAGTCGCTGTCCATTCCCGACCCTCGGTACAAGGCGCTGACGGGCCTGATGAAGCTGGCCCCGCGCCGTGCGGTCTCGCGCGCGAGCGCGTCGACGGGCCGCCGGTACGGGCCGAACTGACCCCCGCCCCGCCTCCCGGGTGAACATTCCGGGCTAGCCTGGACATATCACCTGGGAGGCGCCATGACTTTCGTACAGGTAATCGACTGCAAGACCAGCCGGTACGACGACATGAACCGGCTCATGGACGAGTGGCTCGCCGCCACCGAGGGCAGGCGCACCGCGACCCACTCGATCGTCGGCCGGGACCGCGCAGCCGCCGACCACTACGTCGAGATCGTCGAGTTCCCGTCCTACGAAGAGGCGATGAAGAACTCGAACCTCCCGGAGACCAACCGGATCTTCGAGGAGATGGTGGCGCTCTGCGACGGCATGCCGACCTTCACCGACCTCGACGTCGTCCGCGACGAGCAGGTCAACAAGACGACGGCCCGCCGCTTCTTCGAGGAGGTCGCCGCCGGCGGCGACCTGGATCTCGTCGACGAGCTCTACGCGACCGACTACCGCGACCACGACGTCGGCAAGGAAGAGCAGACCACGACCGGGTCCCAGGTCATCAAGCAGGACGTGGCGTACTGGCGGAACGCGTTCGACTTCGACTTCGTCCTCCACTGCCAGGTGGCCGAGGGCGATCAGGTCACCACCCACTGGACCTGGCGGGGCATCCACCAGGGCGACTTCATGGGGCTGCAGCCGACGGGCCGGCGGGCCACGATGGACGGCGTGACGATCCACCGCTTCGCGGACGGGAAGATCGCGGAGGGCTGGTGGATCTACGACCTGATGGGCCTGCGGAGCCAGCTGGACGTGGGGCCGTGACGGCGGGGCGGGGGCCGTGACGGAACGGCTCCCCACCACCGCACCCGAGCGCCGCACGAACGCGACACACGAACGGCCCGGCCCGGCCTCCCGCGGAGGGGAGGCCGGGCCGGGCCGTGGTGCAAAGGTGCCGGTGCGTCAGTGCGCGTGGCCGTGACCGTGGCCGTGACCGGCCTCGGCGGACTCCTCTTCCTTCTTCTCGACGACCAGGGTCTCGGTCGTGAGCAGCAGGGAGGCGATGGACGCGGCGTTCTCCAGGGCGGAGCGGGTGACCTTGACCGGGTCGATGACGCCGGCCTTCACCAGGTCGCCGTACTCGCCGGTGGCGGCGTTGAAGCCCTGGCCCTTCTCCAGCTCGGCGACCTTGGAGGTGATGACGTAGCCCTCCAGGCCGGCGTTCTCGGCGATCCAGCGCAGCGGCTCGACGACGGCGCGGCGGACGACGGCGACGCCGGTGGCCTCGTCACCCTCCTTGCCCAGGCCGCCGTCCAGCACCTTGGCGGCGTGGACGAGCGCGGAGCCACCACCGGAGACGATGCCCTCCTCGACCGCGGCGCGGGTCGCGGAGATGGCGTCCTCCAGACGGTGCTTCTTCTCCTTGAGCTCGACCTCGGTGGCCGCACCCACACGGATGACGCAGACGCCACCGGCGAGCTTGGCGAGGCGCTCCTGGAGCTTCTCGCGGTCCCAGTCCGAGTCGGTGGTCTCGATCTCGGCCTTGATCTGGGCGACGCGACCCGCGACGTCCTCGGCGTTGCCGCCGCCGTCGACGATGGTGGTGTCGTCCTTGGTGATCGTCACGCGGCGGGCGGAGCCCAGCACGTCCAGACCGGCCTGGTCGAGCTTGAGGCCGACCTCCTCGGCGATGACGGTGGCACCGGTGAGGGTGGCCATGTCGCCCAGCATCGCCTTGCGGCGGTCACCGAAGCCCGGGGCCTTGACGGCCACGGCGTTGAACGTGCCGCGGATCTTGTTGACGACCAGGGTGGAGAGGGCCTCGCCCTCGACGTCCTCGGCGATGATCAGCAGCGGCTTGGAGCCACCGCCCTGGATGATCTTCTCCAGCAGCGGGAGCAGGTCCTGGATCGAGGAGATCTTGCCCTGGTGGATCAGGATGTACGGGTCGTCGAGGACGGCCTCCATACGCTCCTGGTCGGTGACCATGTACGGCGAAAGGTAACCCTTGTCGAAGGCCATGCCCTCGGTGAAGTCCAGCTCCAGACCGAAGGTGTTGGACTCCTCGACGGTGATGACACCGTCCTTGCCGACCTTGTCCATGGCCTCGGCGATGAGCTCGCCGACCTGCTTGTCCTGCGCGGAGAGCGCGGCGACGGCGGCGATGTCGGCCTTGTCGGCGATCGGGCGGGCGGTCGCCAGCAGGTCGTCGGAGACGGCCTTGACCGCGGCGTCGATGCCCTTCTTCAGGGAAGCCGGGGAGGCGCCGGCGGCGACGTTGCGCAGACCCTCGCGGACCAGCGCCTGGGCCAGCACGGTCGCGGTGGTGGTGCCGTCACCCGCGATGTCGTTGGTCTTGGTCGCCACCTCCTTGACGAGCTGGGCGCCCAGGTTCTCGTACGCGTCGTCGAGCTCGACCTCGCGGGCGATGGTGACGCCGTCGTTGGTGATGGTGGGGGCGCCGAACTTCTTGTCGATGACGACGTTGCGGCCCTTGGGGCCGATCGTCACCTTCACGGTGTCGGCAAGCTTGTTGACGCCGCGCTCAAGAGCGCGACGGGCGTCCTCGTCGAACTTCAGGGTCTTCGCCATGGGTTACGTATCCTCGCGATCTCTCTCAAACGAACTGCGCCCCGGGCGCCCGGCTTGTGACGCGGGGACCAGGGGCGCAGAACAAAAGCTTCGAAGGTTCGAAAGCTTGGGTGAATTACTTCTCGATGACCGCGAGGACGTCGCGGGCCGAGAGGACGAGGTACTCGTCGCCGTTGTACTTCACCTCGGTGCCGCCGTACTTGCTGTACAGCACGACATCGCCGACCTTCACGTCGAGCGGCAGGCGCTCGCCGTTCTCGAAGCGGCCCGGGCCCACGGCCAGGACAGCGCCCTCCTGGGGCTTCTCCTTGGCGGTGTCCGGAATGACCAGGCCGGAGGCCGTGGTCTGCTCGGCGTCGAGCGGCTGGACCACGATGCGGTCCTCAAGCGGCTTGATGGCAACCTTGGAGCTGGCGGTCGTCACGATCCGACCTCCCCCTTCGGAGATCTCACGGGGTTAACTGTCTGAGGTGGCGACCAGGTGGATCCGTCGTCGCGGGTGCCGAATCTGCCCGTCGCTGCGTTTGGCACTCACCGGTGGAGAGTGCCAACGGAGCCGAGACTATGACGCGGTTAGCACTCGGTCAAGCGGAGTGCCAATTCGCCGTGCGGCGAGCCTGGCGATCACCGGGCCCCGCCGGGGGGCGGCGGACGGCCGGAAGGTGCTCTACCCAGCCGGGACCCGGCGCACTCCCCCGGCGCCGGCCGGAGCGGCGCCGATCGTCCGGGACGCGTCCTGATCGCCCGGGGGCAGGCCCTGATCGCCCGGGTCGGCGCGTCCTTAGAGGTAGTCCTCCAGCCGCGCCACCGTGTAGCCCTGCCGCTGGATGCTGCGCAGCATGTTGGTGACCATGCGGGTCATGGAGGTGCCCTTGAGCTCCTGCGGGCCGCGGAAGTGCGCCAGGACGATGTCGCCGGGGCGCAGCTTGTCGCTCTGCGCGTACCGCATGTCGTTGATCTGCATCGTCACCTCCCACAGCACGACCGCGCGCACGCCGCAGCCGCCGGCCGCGGCGAGGGTGGCGTCGTTGTAGTTGCCGTACGGGGGCCGGAAGAGCGCCGGCCGCGTGCCGAAACGCTTCTCCAGGGCCTCCTGCTGCCCGCATATCTCGCGCTTCTGCGCCTCGGCGGAGAGGGTGCGCAGGTTGGGGTGGGTGAGGGTGTGGTTGTCGATGCCGTTACCGAGGGCCCGGAGCCGGTCGAAGTAGTCGTAGCCGCTGCCCGCGCGGGAGATGCTGTCCGTCAGGAACATCGTGAACGGCAGCTTCAGGTCCTGGGCCATCTTCAGGAACTCGGGGTCCTTCTCGGCCCCGTCGTCGAAGGTCACGAAGACGACCTTGTCCTGGGTGGGTATCCGGCGGACGACCTGCGGGACGCCGCCGCCCGTCGCCCCGTCGGTGAGCTTCTTCGCCGGCGGGGCGGGCGGCGCGGCCAGCGGCCGCTCCAGGCCCCAGCGGCGGTACGCGTCGGCGGACACGGGCGGCACGGCGGACGCCGAGGCGGCGGACGCTCCGCCCGCGCGGGGTTCCTTCTTGCCGCCCCCGGAGGAACCGGAACAGCCGGCGAGGACACCGGCCAGGAGGACGGCGGCGGAGGCGAGGGCGGCGACGCGCACACGGCGGCGGCCGGAAACGGGCAGGCTCACGCGAACGATTGTTGTGCATGCGTTCGAACTGCGCGCGGGGGCCTCTGCCTCGGCCCGCGGCTCCGGCGCGCTGCTCCGGTGGGCTCAGCCGACGGCCGGAAGCGCCGCGACGCCCTTCGCCCAGGGGTACGCCTCCCCGCCGTCGGCCGGGTCCTCGTTGCCCGCCTCGTCGAGCAGCACGGTCACCCCGGCCGCCCGCAGGAACTCCACGCTCCGGGGGAAGGCGGGGTGTGCCGCCTGGGCTGCGCCCATCCGGGGCAGGGCGACGACGGGCAGGCCCAGGCCGATGGCCTCGTTGATCAGGCCGAGGGCGAGGGTGTCGGAGATGCCGGCCGCCCACTTGTTGACCGTGTTGAAGGTGGCGGGCGCGACGAGGATCGCGTCGGGCGGCGGCAGGACGTCGGGCTCGCCGGGGAGCTTGTACTGGTGGCGCACGGGGTGGCCGGTCAGCGCGCGCAGGGCGGGCAGGTCCGCTTCCAGCCAGCGGTGCGCGGAGGGCGTGAGGATCAGGCACACGTCCCAGCCGCGGTCCTGGGCGGCGCGGACTCCGTCGGCGACCCGGACGGCGGGCACGGCGGCGCAGCAGACCAGGTAGAGGATGCGGTTCTCGGTGGTCGTCACCCCGGCAGTCCACCGCGTGGGGCACCGGCCCGCAAGAGAGAATGAGACACGTGCCCGCACCGAATCCCGCCACCGACGCGACCGACGCCACTGCCGCCTTCGTGGCCCTGCTCACCGACGAGGGCCGCACCCTCCTCGACGGCCTGCGCGACTACGACCCCTCCCAGGAGCTCGCAACGGCCACCCGGCTGCGCCGTGAGCACCCCGCCGAGCTGGTGTCGGCGGCGCTCGGGCAGGCACGGCTGCGGCAGCGCGCGGTGGCGAAGTTCGGGGCGGAGGACGCGTACCGGATGTTCTTCACGCCCCACGGCGTGGAGCAGGCCACGCGCGCATCCGTCGCGCTCCACCGCGCCCGGCGCTTCGAGGCGCTCGGCGTGCGCCGCCTCGCCGACCTGTGCTGCGGTAACGGCGGCGACGCGATCGCCCTCGCCCGGGCCGGAATCGCCGTCCTCGCCGTGGACCGCGACCCCCTGACCTGCGCAGTCGCCCGCGCCAACGCCGAAGCCCTGGGCCTGTCCGACCTCATCGAGGTGCGCTGCGCCGACGTCGCGGAAGTCGACACGTCGACGTACGACGCCGTGTTCGTCGACCCGGCCCGGCGCGGCGGCCGCGGCCGGATCTTCGACCCGGAGGCGTACTCCCCGCCCCTGTCCTGGGCGATCGAGGCGGCCCGCCGGGCCCCGCGCGCGGCCCTGAAGATCGCACCGGGCGTCCCGCACGAGGCGATCCCCGACGACGCCGAGGCGGAGTGGATCTCGGACGGCGGCGACGTGAAGGAGGCCGTGCTGTGGTTCGGCACGGAGCCGGGCGCCCGCCGCGCGACGCTGCTGCCGGGCGGCGCGTCGCTGGCCGGACAGGGGCTGCCGGACCCGGCCGTACGGCCGGTGGGGCGCTACCTGTACGAGCCGGACGGCGCGGTCATCCGCGCGCACCTGGTGGCCGACGTCGCGGCCGGACTCGGCGACGGCGGTCTGATCGACGAGACGATCGCGTACGTCACGAGCGACGAGCTGCGCGAGACGCCGTACGCGTCGGCGTACGAGATCACGGACGTGCTGCCGTTCAACCTGAAGCGGTTGAAGGCGGTCGTGCGGGAGCGCGGGATCGGCGTTGCCGTCATCAAGAAGCGGGGTTCGGCGGTGGAGCCGGAGGACCTGCGCAAGAAGCTCAAGCTGAGCGGCCCGAACTCCTGCGTCATCGTGCTGACGCGCGTGGCGGGCGCGCCGACGATGCTGCTGGGGCAGCCGGTGACGCGGGGCTAGCCGGGGGCTGCAGTGACCGGCGGGTGCCGTCGTGATCGTGGACGGGGGCACCGGTTGCGCCGCCGGTCCGGCTGGGCCGGACGGAAGGTCAGTCGCCTCGCCAGATGTTGTCGAAGGCCGACTGCTCGATGGCCCGCCGCTGCCGCAGGGCTTCCAGTTCCACCACCGCGCCGTTGACGGCGGCGAGCACGGTGTCCACGGCGTCGTCGGCCACGCCCGGGGCGTCCCCTTCGTCCTCCTCGTCGCGGATCCCTACGGCCGTGACGAGCGCGGCGAGGACGGGCTCGTCCGACCGCCGCCGGTCACCCGCCAGGCGGTGGTCGAGCGAATCGGTCAGCACCGGCCGGCCGGGCCGGAAGGTCCAGCTGCGACGCTGCCGCCTGACGTGCCCGTCCGCCTCCAGGGCGGCCACGTAGGCCGAGGCCAGGTCCCGGCCCCGGCGCCACAGCCAGTCGCCGACCGACTCGTACGGCGCCTCCGGCACGAGCGAGGCCGCGGCCTGTTGCAGCAGTTGATCGTCCATGTCCGCCGACGGGCCGGGCACGATCCGGTCGCCGTCGTCACCGCCCAGCGTGGCGGCCCCGGAAGCCAGCAGATCGATCAGCTCGGCACCCGCCAGCCCCAGGGACACCTCGCCCCGCTCGGCGGGATCGCCGGGCAGCTCGTCCATGACGGTGATCAACAAGTCCCGCGGTGTGGTCATGGAACGCTCCCGGTTGCCTATCGCGCGAACTTTTTGAGCTTCTCTGTCTCCAGCGTGAACCCGACCGGGGCGGGGAGCTCGACCGGCGTGCCGTACGGCCGTGTCGTCAGGCTGCGGTAGCTGCCGTCCTTCGGTTCACAGTGGACGGTGACTGTGCAGTTTTCGCGGTCGATGAGGAGGTAGATGGGGATGTCTGCTGCCGCATAGCCGTCGCGTTTCTCGATGCGGTCGCGGCGGTTCGTGTCGCTGTCGTGCGAGGTGGCTTCGACGACCATGAGGACTCCCTCGGGGTCGGACCACCCGCCCTCACCGTTGAGACATTCGTCGGGGAGCAGGATGGCGTCAGGGATGGCACGGCCGTTGCGGTATTTCTCCACCTTCACATGTCGCTCGGGGTACAGCCACAGATCAGGGACGTGCTGCAGGCACAGCTTCTGAAGCCACCTGACGATGTCGTAGTGAGCCCCATCCGGCACCGGCTTGACCTCGATCTTTCCGTTGATGAACTCCAGCCGCACGGTCTTGGGCGACCTGCGGGCCAACTCCTCGAACTCTTCGACGGGGAGCAGGGGCCGATCGGCGGTGCTGTGGGTCATGACGTCGCCTCCTTGCCCCCATCGTGCCCCGGCATCGGGCGGTGCGTCATGTACGGCAGTCATGCGTGATTCCTTTCGGGTTCGCGGTTGATCGCTCGCAGGAGGGCTGCCCTCGCGTGCACCTCCTCCGGCGTGAGGGCGGCCGGGAGGGGCGGCTGCGGTTCGCCCCGGCAGTCGCGGCAGAGGCCGCCGGGCAACGCCTCCGGGCGGCCGGGGACGGCACAGACGGTGCACTCCAGCAGCCGCAGAGCCGTGGGCACCTCCCGTGCCTCCCGCGCTTCCGGCAGGCGCTCCGGCGGCAGCTTGTCGATGAGTCGACGACGGGCCAGCGCGGCAGCGTGATGCACCTGCGACGGCAACCCGGTCGTGAGCTCCCGCACGACGTGCGTCTCGCTCGTCCCGCGCTCCAGCCATGCCGCTGCCAGCGGTTCGAGGGCGACGCAGTCGGCGTGCGACAGCGTCATGCGCGGGTCCGTGCGCCCGGCGGCGGCGAGCGCCGCGTACGCCCGCGAGCGGGGCGCGGGCCCGGAGGGCTGCTCGGGGACCTCGCCCGTGAGGACGGCCGTCCACCAGGCGTCGTCCCGCGCGGTGCGCGAGAAGTACGAGCGCGTCACCCAGTGATAGGCCCCGTCGTCACCCTTGAGGTGCTCTTTCACCCGACGGAGGTGCCCGGCCTCCGACAGCCGCCGCAGGGCGGTACGGCAGGCGGCCTGGCCGTAGGCGGGCAGCTGCGCGGCCAGCGACTTTGCATCCATGGCCGCACCCTCGGGCAGGCGGTCGACGAACGCGGCGACCTGCGCCTCGCGGGGCGGCAGGTGCGCGAAGTCCGTGGCGGTACGCGGGGTTTGGTCCGGCACCGACTTCTTGCCATAGCCGGGCTTGGCCATCGGGTAGGCGTGCGGGGGGCGCGCGACGGCGCTAGGGTTGGCGTCAGCCATGAGATCGAGGCCCTTTTCGATCTTGATGGTGAGACCCCGGCCTGGTGCTGCTTACACCGACCGGGGTCGTTTGCTTGTTCCGGACGCTAGAGGGTCACCACTGTTCGTCGCAAGCGGATCACGCAAAGTGAACTCCGCGTGGTATACGCGCGATTGGGGTGGGTGGGTGGGGTTGAATCCCACCTCCCATTCCTTGCATAAAGAGCCCGGAGCCCGGAGCTCAAGCCCCGGCGCGGGAAAACTCCCGGGCACGGCGGGCGAGCTCCTCCGGCGTCAGGTCCTCCAGGTGCGTGAGGAAGACCCAGACATGCCCGAAGGGGTCGCGCAGTATGGCGGTGCGGTCGCCGTGGAACTGGTCGGTCGGCGGCTGCAGCAGGTCCGCGCCGGCCGCGACGGCCTGCCGCACGAGAGCATCGACGTCATCGACGTAGACGTGCAGACCGACGGTGGTACCGCCGATGGCGGTCGGCGCGCCGAAGTGGGGCCCTTCGGCGTCTCCGAGCATGATGGTGGACCCCTGAATGCTGATCTCCGCGTGCAGGATGCGCCCGTCCGGGCCATCGAGGCGGAACAGCTCTTCGGCGCGGAAAGCCTGGACGTAGAAGCTGATCGCACAGGCGGCTCTCTCCAGCATGATGTGGGCGATCACGGCGTTGCGGTAGTTCTCGGGAACGGTGGTCGCGGCCATGGGAAGTTCCTCCTTGATCGATTTCTGCGCCGATGGCCACGAAGATAGGAACTCAATCAAACTTGAGGTCAAGAGGCCGAGAGCTGCCGCCATCGGCACGGCGCTCAACCCCCACCGGCGACAGCGGCGACGATTCCCCGACCCTTACTGGGCCTTGTAGCCGCCGTCGACGTTGAGGATGGTTCCCGTGACGAAGGACGCGGCCGGTGACGCGAGCCAGGTGATGGCTTCGGCGACCTCGGCGGGGCGGCCCATCCGGTTGACCGGCTGGAGGGCGGCGATGGCGGCCTCGTCCCACGTGCCGGCCTCGATGGCGGTACTGAGGATGTCGGTCTTGACAGCGGCGGGGGCGACCCCGTTGATGCGGATGCCGTCGGTGGCGTACTCCAGCGCGGCGGACTTGGTCAGGCCGACCACGGCGTGCTTGGTGGCGGAGTAGTTGGCCGCGTAGCGCATGCCGCCCAGGCCCGCGATCGAGGCCAGGTTGACGATGGAGCCGCCCGGGGCGTCCTGGGCCAGCATCTGCCGGATCTGGTACTTCATGCCCCAGAAGACGCCGAGCACGTTCGTGGTGAGCATCTGCTGGAAACGGCTGGTGGGCTCGTCGGCCAGGCGGCCGGTGTCGAGGGAGATCCCGGCGTTGTTGACCGCGACATCGAGCCGGCCGAAGCGCTCGACGGTGGCCACGACCAGGGCGGCCACGGAGTCTTCGGAGTCGACGTCGGCGGCGATGAAGGCGGCTTCCCCGCCGTTGTCGCGGATCTCGCGGGCGACGGCTTCGCCCGCTTCCTTGCGGCGCCCGGAGACGACGACGGCGTGGCCGGCGCGGGCCAGGGCCAGGCCGGCCTCCTTGCCAATGCCGGTGGTGGCTCCGGTGACCAGGGCGACGCGGGCAACGCTCATGACGGTGGACCTCTTCCCCATACAGGTGGGCACGGCCGGCGGGCCCGCTTGAGAGACCGCCGGTCTCTTGCGCTCCAAACTAAGAGACCGGCGGTCTAATGTCAAAAGACCGGCAGTCTGTAACATGGGCGCATGGCGACCTTCCAGCGAGCGCGCAGCGAGGAACAGCGCGAGATCCGGCGGCGGGCGATCCTCGACACCGCGGCGGCGATGCTCGACGAGATGTCCGTGGGCGCAGTGAGCCTGAACGAACTGAGCCGGCGCGTGGGCCTGGCGAAGTCCAACGTGCTGCGCTACTTCGAGTCACGCGAAGCCGTCCTGCTGGAACTGCTGGACCGCGACTGGCGGCAGTGGACCGCCGCCCTTCCCGAACAGCTCGCCGCCTCGGTCACCCCCGGCGCCCCGACGATCCAGCGCGGTCGGGAGTTCGCCGCCGTCCTGGCACGCTCCCTCGCGCAGCACCGGGTGCTGTGCGACCTGCTGAGCGCCCAGGCGGGCGTCCTGGAGCACAACGTCTCCGCGGACGTGGCCGCCCGCTACAAACGAGCGGCCCTCGACAACGTCGCCGCTCTGGCCGCGCTCGCCCGCCGACACCTCCCCGAACTCGGCGGCCACGCCGATCAGCTCTGCGCCCAGGCCATCATGGTGAGCGGCGCGGTATGGACCCATGCCCGGCCGTCCGCCGCCATGCTCGCCGCCTACGCAGCCGATCCCTCACTCGCAGCCCTGCGCATGGACTTCACCAACGCCCTGGAGGAGATGCTGACAACCCTCGTCGCGGGCACCCTCGCCAGGGCCGAGGAATGACCAGCGAACCGACCCTCCGCTGCGCTGCGCAGGCACGAAGCGTCTCTGCGCCGCTGCGCGGCTTGGGGCAGGGAGAGCCCCGGGGCTCCGCCCCTTGAACCCGCCCGCTGCGCGGCCTTGCCGGGCACGCCCCGCATTGCAGCGCTCCCCGATGCGCGGGCGCCGTGCCCGGTCCGGGCTCGCTCTCAAGTCCGCGCCAGCGGACGGCCTCCCGGGGCGGAGCCCCTGGCCCCTCCGCGCCCCAAGCCGCGCAGCGGCGCAGCATCACTCCGGAGCCTTGCGCTCAGCCCCCACCGCCGAGAGCGGCGACGAACGTCGCCCAGGCCGACGCCGGAAAGGCCAGCTCCGGCCCGGTTATTCGCTTCGAGTCCCGCACCCGTATCTCCCGAGGCCCGGAGCGCACCTCGACGCAATCCCCTCCCGCGCCTCCGCTATGGCTGGACCGTATCCAGTCGGTGCTCACAACTCCTCCGCCAACTTTCCGATGAAGCGCACGGACTCCCCCGGGCTGAGCGCCCGTTGGGCGATCATGACATAGCGCTGAGCCACGACGTGGACCTTGTCGGGGTCGCCGTAGAGCACTCCCGACTGCTGTCCTTCCTCGTAGACGAGGCGGTCGTGATCGGGCATTTCCAGCAGGACGAACGACCCGTCGAGCCCCGGATGCACCCCACTCCCGGAGGGCATGACCTGCAGCGCCACATTCCGTCGCGCGCTCTGCTCCCCCAGGTGCAGCAACTGCCGCTTGTGTGATGCCCTGTCTGCAAGGGGCTCACGCAGCGCGACCTCTCCGATCACGAAGTTGAACACTTTGGTCTGCTTATCCAGCATCACCTGACGCCCGAGCCTGGCAGCCACCAACGCTTCGGTCTCTTCGCCATCCCTCGGCGGCCAGTGGCCCGTGAAGAGCACCTGCATGGTTTCTTCGGTCTGCAGCAGGCCGGGAATCAGCAGAGGTTGATACGAGCTGACTGCGATCGCCTCGGCTTCCTGCCGCATGAAGTCCTGGGCGTACGAAACGAAGCGCTCCGGCTGCAAGTACTTGTGCGCCGCCTCCAGCAGCCCGCCCGCCCCGCACATCTGGTCCGCGACCTGCAGCACGCGCAGGCTCGGCCGGCGCCGCCCCTGTTCCATCGACTTGATGGTCTCGTAGCCGTACCCGGCCTCCTCGGCCAGCTTCTCCCGCGAGACCCCCGCCCGCTGCCGCCACAGCTTCAGCTGATCCCCGCAGTAGCGCCAGCCGATCGGCGGTTGAGACTCTTCCCCCATAAGCCACCCCTTCCCATCACTACTACGCAAGGTAGCCGTCAGGGAACGCTCAGGCGTCACAGTTCGCATATCGGGCCCCGCACCCAAACGGGTGAACTACCCGCTGATCACACATACGTATCGGCCGTGTCCTCGACGATGCCGCTGGGGCATCCAGCCCAGGCGTAGCCTGGCATGAGCGACAAGGGAGGACAGCAATGGCCGCCGATCCCATCACCGAGCCGGTGAACAAGCCGCACGAGCAGGACCCCATCGATCTACTGATCGCGTTCGAAGAGGCGTCAGAGACGCCGATTCGGCCCGAGTACTTCGAGGGGATGGTGGTCGTGCCACCGCAGCCGGACTTCGAGCACGGCGACGTAATCTTCGACCTTGCGTTCCAGTTGCGCTCCGCTGGGGTCCGACTGGCCGGCATGGGGATGGGGTTCCGCACCGGCGTGGACACGGATGGCAAGGACGAGACGCGCTCCCTTGCCATCCCTGACTTCTATGTTCTGCGCCGTAAGCCCACCGAACTCGACGAGGCATACCGAAAGGTCCACAAGGGCTGGTACCCCATGGATCTACTCGCCCTCGTAGGTGAGGTGACGTCCAGCAACCACGAGACGGACACCGGACCCAAATACCGCAGTTACGCGGCCGCGGAGGTCCCCGTCTACGTCCTCGTCAACCGTGAGGAGAACCGGGTCTACGTCCACACAAACCCGGTTGCCAACCAAGACGAGCCGAAGAAGAGCTTCTACCGCACGACCTCGACCGCCACGCCGGGCGAGAAGCTGCCGCTTCCCGACCCCTACCCACCACTGGACACCTCCGCGCTGCTCCCCTGAGCTTCCTGCTCCATCACCTTGGCTCGCCAGGTCGCGACAAAGCGGTCCACAGGTCCGACGTCCCTGAGCCGGATCATCTCGTCCGCGGCCTCAGCCAGTTCCTCGTAATAGGCGTCCAGCGAATCCGGCATGGCCTCCGTGACGGCTTGCCGCAACTCGGCCATCTTCATGCGTGGCTGCGTAGCGGCCTCAGGTTCTCCCATGGGCGGGATCCTGGTCCGCTCGCTCACCGAGCCCAGACCAAACGGTCACCCGACCACCTGATCGGATGACCGTCCGCCTACGAGTACAGGTTGTCCTTGCTCAGCTCGTGGAAGTGATCGTGGTCGTGCCCATGGCCATGACCGTGACCGTGGCCGTGGTCGTCCCCATGGTCATGCCCCGGCACGTGCGACTCCGTCACCGGCAGTGACGAGTCCGCCGACAGGTCCCACGACGATGCCGCGCGGCCCCGGGCCACCATTTCCGCGCCCAGTGCCGCCACCATCGCGCCGTTGTCCGTGCACAGCTTCGGGCGCGGTACGCGCAGCGTGATGCCCGCGTCCTCGCAGCGGCGTTCGGCCATCGCGCGCAGGCGGGTGTTGGCCGCCACGCCGCCGCCGATCATCAGGTGGTCCACGCCGTGGTCCTTGCAGGCGCGCACCGCCTTCCGCGTCAGCACGTCCACGACCGCCTCCTGGAACGACGCCGCCACGTCCGCCACCGGGACGTTCTCGCCCGCCGCCCGCTTGGCCTCGATCCAGCGGGCGACCGCCGTCTTGAGGCCGGAGAAGGAGAAGTCGTATATCGGGTCGCGCGGGCCCGTCAGGCCGCGCGGGAAGCGGATGGCGTCCGGGTCGCCCTCGCGGGCGTAGCGGTCGATGACCGGGCCGCCGGGGAAGCCGAGGTTCAGTACGCGGGCGATCTTGTCGAACGCCTCGCCCGCCGCGTCGTCGATCGTCGAGCCGAGCGGGCGGACGTCCGCGGTGATGTCCGGCGCGAGGAGCAGCGAGGAGTGGCCGCCGGACACCAGCAGCGCCATGGTCGGCTCGGGCAGCGCACCGTGTTCGAGCTGGTCGACGCAGATGTGCGAGGCGAGGTGGTTGACGCCGTAGAGCGGCTTGCCCAGCGCGTACGCGTACGCCTTGGCCGCCGAGACGCCCACGAGGAGGGCGCCCGCGAGGCCCGGGCCCGCGGTGACCGCGATGCCGTCCAGGTCCTTCGCGCTCACCCCCGCCTCCTTCAGGGCGCGCTGGATCGTCGGGACCATGGCCTCCAGGTGCGCCCGGCTGGCGACCTCGGGGACGACGCCGCCGAAGCGGGCGTGCTCGTCGACGCTGGAGGCGACCGCGTCCGCGAGCAGCGTGTGACCGCGGACGATGCCGACGCCGGTCTCGTCGCACGAGGTCTCGATGCCGAGGACGAGGGGTTCGTCAGTCCTGCGAGCCATGGGGCATTCCTTGCACTGCGGTGATGGGATCGGACAGGCGCATGACGAGCGCGTCGACGTTGCCGGGCTGGTAGTAGCCGCGGCGCACGCCCACGGGCTCGAAGCCGAAGCGTTCGTACAGGCGCTGGGCGCGGGTGTTGTCGACGCGCACTTCGAGCAGCACCTCGTGGCACTCGAAGGCGGTCGCGGTCGTCAGCAGTTCGGCCAGGAGGCGGGCGCCCAGGCCGGTGCTCCAGTGTTCCTTGGCCACGGCGATCGTCTGCACGTCGCCGGTGCCGTCGATCGCGGCGAGCCCGGCGTAGCCGACGATCCGCTTGGCCGCCGTCTCCCCGGCGTCACCGGGAGCGTTCCCGGCCGTCTCGGCCACGACGTAGCGGCGGTTGGCGTTCGCCCCGCGCGCGTGGGCCAGCTCGGACCAGAAGAGACCCTTGGACCACGCGTCGTCCGGGAAGAGCTCGCGTTCGAGCTCCAGCACCGGGCCGATGTCCCACCAGCGCATCTCCCGGATGCCCACGGCTGCGGCGGTCCCGGTCACTGGGGGGTGACCACCTTGTAGTTGGCCGGCACCTGGGCGTCGGGGCGGCGCAGGTACAGCGGCTGGCCCGGCAGGAACTCCCCGCCCGTGCGCAGCTTCTCCGCGGCCAGCGCGGCCAGCGCGCCCGCCGACTGGTGCTGCGGCAGGTCGGCCCGTACGTCGGTGAAGGCGTCCGGGTAGAGCACGGCGCCCGCGCCGACGGCCGTGAGGCCGGCGACCCGCTCGGCGAGCTCGGCCGGACGGTCCACGGCCGGCTCGGTGACGCGGATGCGGGCGTCCGCGTACCTGGCCCAGTAGACCTCCTTGCGGCGGGCGTCCGTGGCCACGACGAACTCCCCCTCCAGCCCCGCCAGGCCGGCCGCGTAGGCGATGCCGTCCAGCGTGCACAGGCTGTGGACGGGAACGTCCAGCACGGAGGCGAAGGTCGCGGCCGTGACGATGCCGACGCGCAGGCCGGTGTACGGGCCGGGGCCGACGCCCACGACGATGCCGGTCACGGCGTCCAGTTTGCGGCCCGCCTCGGCCAGGACCCGGTCGACGGAGGGCAGCAGCAGCTCCCCGTGCCGGCGGGCGTCCACCTGGTTCGACTCGGCGACGACGGACTCGCCGTCGTGGAGGGCGACGGTGACGGCGGGGGTGGCGGTATCCAGAGCGAGCAGCAGCACGGAACAAGCCTACGGCGCGCCGTGGGGCGTCCGGTGCGCGCACCGGCCCCGCGGGCGCGCGGCGGGGCCCCTGAGCGGGTGCTACGGTCAGCCGCATAGTCGTACGAGCACTGTGCCGACGGGGCGTGCAGGCAGTACGTGGCGGCACATCGGGGCGACCCGAACGCAGGACGAAAGGTGCGCACCGTGGCACGCAGCAGCTCAGGGATCTTCGTGGCCGCGCTCACCGCGGCGGCCCTGGCCGGAGTCGGTTTCCTGGCCGTGCAGGCCGAGGCCGCGCCCGACCGTCCCGCGAGCGCGCACGCCACGGGCCAGGGGTCCGGCAAGGCGAAGGGCGAGGGCAGCTCGGACAAGGGCACGGCCTCCGACGACCAGGCGCAGGCCCAGGCGGCCAACGCGATCCCCGAGGGCTCGGGCACGGGCCTGCGGGTCGTCTACGCACTCGGCAAGAAGCGGGTGTGGCTCGTCGGCTCCGACGGCAAGGCCACCCGCACGTACGAGGTGGCGCCCAGCACCGTCAGCCCGCCGCCCGGGACCTACAAGGTCACCTCGCGCGACCCGCAGGTCACCGGCTCGGACGGCATTCCGATCGAGCACGTGGTGCGCTTCCACAGGGACGCGGCCGGGATCGTCTTCGGCTTCAGCGCGGCCGTCGACGGCTCGTCGCCGAAGCCGGACCCGGCGAAGAAGACCGGTGGCATCCGCGAGCAGCCCGCGGACGGACGGGCGATGTGGGAGTTCGCCGTGAACAACACGAAGGTGGTCGTCGTCCCGTAGGCCGTCGTCCCGTAAGGGGCCTGTTCCCCGGCCCCGGGTGACTCCGCGCCGGACGCCTCACGCCTACGCGGCGTCGCGCTCCGGGCCCGGGGTCTCCCCCTGCGCTCCCCGCGCTCCCTGCTCCTGCGGCTCGTCGGGGTCCGGCGTGGCGGCCCCGGGTGCCTTCGGCGGGGTGGAGACGGCGTCGGCCGCGGCGCAGGCGGCGAGCAGATCGCGCATCGACAGGGGGCGGCGGCGCTCCTCGGGCTCGGAGCGGTCCGCCGAGGCGGCAGCGGGCTCGTGGGCCGACATGAGTGCCTCCTGGGGCAGCTGGGGCCGGGCGGAGCGCGTCAGGTCAGGGGTGAGTTAGGCACACCTAACCAACCCTCCGCCTCTCCATGTGACCACGTCGGCCGCGCCGCGCGCAACATCTTCCCGACGGACTGTCGGAACGTTCGTCGAAGGGCCGCACCAGTGCGCGCCGGCCCTGCCCCGCGCCCCGTCGCCCAGCGCCCCGTCGCTCAGCCCAGGGCTGCGAAGTCCGCCGACGCCCAGCGCTCGCCCACGCCCGTCACCGTCACGGTGCGCACGTCGTCGGCGTCGTCGACCGGGGCGTCCGCGCCCACGGCGCGCTCGATGACGACCCGCAGGCGGTCCTCGGACAGGTCCTCGACCTTGCCGTCGCCCCACTCCACGACGATCACGGATTCCGGCAGCGAGACGTCGAGGTCCAGGTCCTCCATCTCGTCCAGCCCGCCCGAGAGCCGGTAGGCGTCGACGTGGACCAGGGCGGGGCCGTCGCCGAGCGGCGGGTGCACGCGCGCGATGACGAAGGTCGGGGAGGTCACGGCGCCGCGGACGCCGAGGCCCTCGCCCAGGCCGCGGGTCATGGTCGTCTTGCCGGCGCCCAGCTCGCCGGAGAGCAGCACCAGGTCACCGGGGCGCAGCAGCGTCGCCAGCCTGCGGCCCACTTCGCGCATGTCCTCGGCGGACTTCACGGTGAGCTGCGCGGCGGGGGCGGCGGAGGTCTCGTGCGGGACGTTCATATTCGCCGATGGTACGGGGCCGGGGCGGCCGTACGGGCCTCAGCCACCGGTTGCGTTCCGGCTGTCCGCGCCTCAGCCGCCCGGCTGTGCTCCGGCCGCGCGGCCCTGCGGGACCCCGCTCGCGCCGGCCGCCGTCAGCAGCGCGGTCAGGTGCGAGGAGACGGTGGCCGGCTGCTCCAGCATCACCAGGTGCCCGGCGCCCTCCACCACGACCAGCTCGGCGTCCGGCAGCGCGGCCGCGATGACCTCGCTGTGGCCGCTCGGGGTGATCAGGTCCTTCTCGCCCGCGAGGACCAGCACCGGGAGGTGGCCGAACGCCTCCAGGGCCGCCACCTTGTCGTGCTCGTCGAACGCCGGGTAGAACGCGGCGACCACGTCCACGGGCGTCGCCTCGATGAGGCGCTCGGCGAAGCGCGCGACCGCCGGGTCGACGTCCCTCGACCCGAACGAATAGCGCTTGATGATCCCCGCGAGGAGGTCCGCGGTCGCCCGCCGGCCCCTCTCCACCAGCTCCGTCTGCGCCGCCATCAGCTTGAACGCTCCGGGCAGGACCGTCCGGCGCACCAGGTTCATGCCGGCGGCCGGGAGCCCGTAGGTGACCTCGGAGAGCTTGCCCGAGGAGGTGCCGACGAAGGCCGCGCCGACGACCCGCTCGGCGATCAGCTCCGGGTACTGGGCGGCCAGGGCCATGGTGGTCATCCCGCCCATCGAGTGCCCCACCAGCACCAGCGGCCCCTCGGGGGCGGCGGCGTCGATGACGGCCTTCAGATCGCGGCCGAGCAGGTCGATGCTGACCGGCTCGCCGCCCTCGGCGCGGGCGGAGCGGCCGTGGCTGCGCTGGTCCCAGTAGACGGTGCGCACGACGCCGCGCAGGGCGGCGCGCTGGAAGTGCCAGGAGTCCTGGCTCAGGCAGTAGCCGTGGCTGAAGACGACCGTGACGGCGGGTGCGGGACGGCGGCCGAAGAGGCGGCCGCGGCGGGCACCGGCGCCCTCGGGGTCGGGCTCGTCCACCTCGTAGTGGAGGACGGTGCCGTCCTCGGCGACGGCGGTGCCGGGCGTGCCGCGCAGCGTCCCGTACGGGCCCGCCGCGTCCAGGGCGAGGCGGGCCTTGCGGCGCATGCCGCGGCCGACGGTCAGCCGCTCCACGGCGACACCGACCGCCGCTCCGGCGGCGACGACGCCCACCGCGGCGCCCGCGAGGCCGGCGCCGCGGCGCC
>NZ_JAIXMK010000078.1:0-11447 GCF_020328095.1 Streptomyces sichuanensis | reverse complement strand
CCGCCGCGCCGCCGGCCGGCAGCACGGCGGCGGCCACCGCGCGGCCGGCGGCCGCTCCCGCACCACCCGGCGCGTCGTCATCGGCGCGGGCATCATGGCGATCGTCGCGGGCGGCGTGCTGGGCGGCAGCCACTTCTTCGGGAGCTCCGACGACACCACCGTCGCCGAGGCCGCCGACGCCACGCAGCTCAAGCAGCAGAGCGCCAAGGAGCCGTCGCCGCTGCGCACCTCCGCCTCCGCCTCCGCATCGCCGTCCGCCTCGGCGAGCCCCTCGCCGAGCGCCTCGGCCTCCTCGGCGAAGCCCTCGGCCTCGGCCTCCCGCTCCGCGAGCCCCACCCCCGAGCGCACCGCCGCCCGCACGGAGAAGCCGGCCCCCAAGCCGCCCGCCAACCCCGGCGGCGGCTCCCTCGCCCAGCAGGTCGTCGCCCTCGTCAACGCCGAGCGCGCCAAGGTCGGCTGTCCGGTCGTGAGCTCCAACAGCCTCCTCGACGCCGCCGCCCAGGGCCACTCGGACGACATGGCCGCCCGCGGGTTCTTCGACCACACCAACCCCGACGGCAAGGGCCCGGGCGAGCGCATCACCGCCGCCGGCTACAAGTGGAGCACCTACGGCGAGAACATCGCCTACGGCCAGCAGACGGCCTCCTCGGTCATGGACTCCTGGATGAACAGCTCGGGCCACCGCAAGAACATCCTCAACTGCAGCTTCAAGGAGATCGGGATCGGCATCAACAAGGCGCCCGGCGGCCCCCGCTGGACCCAGGTCTTCGGCGCCCGCTAGCGGGGGCTCAGCGCCCCCGGCCGCCCTTGAGGGCCGCCCGCAGGTACTCGCGGTTCATGTGGGCGATGGACTGCAGCGGGATGCCCTTGGGGCAGGCCGTGGCGCACTCCCCGGTGTTGGTGCAGCCGCCGAAGCCCTCGTCGTCCATGGCCGCCACCATGCCCAGCACCCGGGACTCGCGTTCCGGGGCGCCCTGCGGCAGCACGTTGAGGTGCACCACCTTCGCCGAGGTGAAGAGCATCGCCGAGCCGTTCGGGCAGGCGGCCACGCAGGCGCCGCACCCGATGCACTCGGCGTGCTCGAAGGCCAGGTCGGCCACCGCCTTCGGCACGGGCGTCGCGTGGGCCTCGGGGGCGGAGCCGGTGGGCACGGACACGTAGCCGCCGGAGCCGATGACCCGGTCGAACGCCGACCGGTCGACGACCAGGTCCTTGACGACCGGGAACGCGGCGGCCCGCCAGGGCTCGACGTCGATCGTGTCGCCGTCGCGGAAGTGCCGCATGTGGAGCTGGCAGGTGGTGGTGCGCTCGGGGCCGTGCGCCCGGCCGTTGATGACCATGCCGCAGGCCCCGCAGATGCCCTCGCGGCAGTCGTGGTCGAAGGCGACCGGCTCGTCGCCGGAGAGGATCAGTTCCTCGTTGAGGTGGTCGAGCATCTCCAGGAAGGACATGTCCTCGCTGATGCCCGTGACCTCGTAGGTGGTCATGGCCCCCGGCGCCTCGGGGGTGCGCTGGCGCCAGATGCGCAGGGTGAGGTTCACGCGTAGCTCCGCTGGGTGGGGTGGACGTACTCGAAACGCAGGTCTTCCTTGTGCAGCACGGGCGCCTCGCCCGGCGCGGTGAACTCCCAGGCCGCCACGTACGCGAACTCCTCGTCCTTGCGGGCCGCCTCGCCGTCGGCGGTGCGGCTCTCCTCGCGGAAGTGGCCGCCGCAGGACTCGGTGCGGTGCAGGGCGTCCAGGCACATCAGCTCGGCCAGCTCCAGGTAGTCGACGAGCCGGTTGGCCTTCTCCAGCTGCTGGTTGAGCTCCTCGCCGGTGCCCGGCACCCTGATCCGGCGCCAGAACTCCTCACGCAGCTCCGGGATCCGGTCCAGCGCCTTGCGCAGGCCGCTCTCCGTGCGGGACATGCCGCACTCGTCCCACAGCAGCTCGCCGAGCTCGCGGTGGAAGGACTCCGGCGTGCGGTCGCCGCCGGCCTCCAGCAGCCGGCGCAGGCGGTCCGCCGCCTCCCCCGCCGCCTCCGCGACCGCCGGGTGGTCGCGCGGCACCTCCGCGTGCGGATGGCGGGCGAGGTAGTCGTTGATGGTGGACGGCAGCACGAAGTAGCCGTCGGCCAGGCCCTGCATCAGAGCCGAGGCCCCCAGCCGGTTGGCCCCGTGGTCGGAGAAGTTCGCCTCGCCGATCGCGAACAGGCCCGGCACGGTGGTCTGCAGGTCGTAGTCCACCCACAGGCCGCCCATCGTGTAGTGGATGGCCGGGTAGATGCGCATGGGCACCTCGTACGGGTTCTCGGCGGTGATCCGCTCGTACATCTCGAAGAGGTTGCCGTACTTCGCCTCCACGGCCGCGCGGCCCATCCGCGCGATCGCGTCGGCGAAGTCGAGGTAGACGCCCTGCCCGCCGGGGCCCACGCCGCGGCCCTCGTCGCAGACGTTCTTCGCGGCGCGGGAGGCGATGTCGCGCGGGACGAGGTTGCCGAAGGAGGGGTAGGCGCGCTCCAGGTAGTAGTCGCGCTCGTCCTCCGGGATGGCGGCCGGCGGCCGGGTGTCGCCCGCGGCCTTCGGCACCCAGATGCGGCCGTCGTTGCGCAGCGACTCGCTCATCAGCGTCAGCTTCGACTGGTGGTCGCCCGAGCGCGGGATGCAGGTGGGGTGGATCTGGGTGAAGCAGGGGTTGGCGAAGTACGCGCCGCGCCGGTGGGCGCGCCAGACGGCGGTGGCGTTGGAGTTCTTGGCGTTGGTCGAGAGGTGGAAGACGTTGCCGTAGCCGCCGGAGGCCAGCACCACGGCGTCCGCCAGGTGGGTCTCGATGCGGCCGGTGATCAGGTCCCGGGCCACGATGCCGCGGGCCCGGCCGTCCACCACGATCAGGTCGAGCATCTCGGTGCGGGCGTGCATCTCCACGCCGCCCGCGTCGATCTGGCGGCTGAGCGCCTGGTAGGCGCCCAGCAGCAGCTGCTGTCCGGTCTGGCCGCGGGCGTAGAAGGTGCGGGAGACCTGGACGCCGCCGAAGGAGCGGGTGTCCAGCAGGCCGCCGTACTCGCGGGCGAACGGCACGCCCTGGGCCACGCACTGGTCGATGATCTCGACCGATATCTGGGCCAGGCGGTGGACGTTGGACTCGCGGGCGCGGAAGTCGCCGCCCTTGACGGTGTCGTAGAACAGGCGGTGCACGGAGTCGCCGTCGTTGCGGTAGTTCTTCGCCGCGTTGATGCCGCCCTGGGCCGCGATGGAGTGGGCGCGGCGCGGCGAGTCCTGGTAGCAGAACTGCACCACGCGGTAGCCCTGCTCGGCCAGCGTCGCACCGGCCGCGCCGCCCGCGAGGCCGGTGCCGACGACGATGACGGTGTGCTTGCGGCGGTTGGCGGGGTTGACCAGCTTCGCCTCGAAGCGGCGGCGGTCCCAGCGCCCGGCGACGGGCCCGCCGGGGGCGGCGGTGTCGGTGAGGGGCTCGCCGAGGGCGTAGCCGGAGTAGGGGGCGTAGGGGGACATCAGCTCACGACTCCAGTCAGGACGCCGACGGGTACGGCGATGAAGCCGCAGGTCAAAAGGGCCGCGAGGCCGTTGGCGAGGAGCTTCAGCACGCGGTCGCGGCGCGGCGAGCCGGCGCCGAGGGTCTGCGCCGCGCTCCAGAAGCCGTGCCGGACGTGCAGCCCGAGGGCGAGCATCGCCGCGATGTAGAAGGCGGAGACGTACCAGCGGTCGAACGAGGCGACGAGGTTCTCGTACGGCCTGCCCTCCTCCGCGTTGGGGTTCACGGTGAGGGTGGTCAGGTCGAGGACGTGCCAGACGATGAACAGGCCGAGGATCACCCCGCCCCAGCGCATGGTGCGCGTCGCGTAGCTCGCCCGCGGCCGCTTGTGCGCGTACTTCGCCGGCCGGGCGGCCAGGTCGCGGCGGCTGAGCTGGTACGCGGCCACGCCGTGCAGCACCACGGAGACGGACAGGGCCGCGCGGGCCCCCCACAGGAACCACTCGCGGTGCAGGAACGGCTCGCCGACGGTGCGGATCCAGTGGCCGTAGTGGTTGAACTCCCCGGCGCCGAAGAACACCTTCAGATTGCCCATCATGTGGGCCACCAGGTACGCGAGCATGATCAGGCCGGTGACGGCCATGACCGCCTTCTTGCCGACGGTGGAGCGCCACACGGAGCCGATGAGGGACGGGGTCCGTGCCGTCCTGGTCGCCAGTGCCATGGCCACGACGCTAGGCAGCCGCCCCTCGATGCGTCCAAGACATGGCCGCGCTGGTTTCCATAGGCAGCGGCTATCTATCGTGGTGGGGTGCAATTCCAGCAGCTCCGCTACTTCGCCACGGTCGCCGAGGTGCGGCACTTCACCCGGGCCGCCGAGGCCCTGCACGTCGCCCAGCCCTCCCTCTCCCAGCAGATCCGGGCGCTGGAGCGGGAACTGGGCGCCGAACTCTTCCACCGCGCCCGCGGGAACATCACCCTCACCGACGCCGGCGAGGCGCTGCTGCCACTCGCCCGCCGGATCCTCGCCGACACCGAGACGGCCCGCCGCGAGGTGCAGGAGGTCGCCCAGCTGCGCCGGGGGCGGGTGCGGCTGGGCGCGCCGCCGAGCCTGTGCGCGAGCCTCGTGCCGGACGTCCTGCGCACCTACCACGCCCGGTTCCCCGGCATCGAGCTGCACGTCGAGGAGGGCGGCTCGCAGGACCTGGTCCGCCGCCTCGCCGACGGCGGCCTCGACCTCGCCCTGGTCATCACCCCGCTGGGCGCGGCCGCCCCCGCCCTGGCGACCGCGGAACTCCTGCGCGAGGACCTCGTCGTGGTCTCGGCCCCCTCCGGAGCGCCGCCCGTCCGGCGCCGGCGCATGCGCGTCGAGGAGCTCCGGGACCGTCCGCTGGTGATGTTCCGCCGCGGCTACGACCTGCGCGAGATCACCGTCGCCGCCTGCCGGGCCGCCGGCTTCGAGCCGTCGTTCACCGTCGAGGGCGGCGAGATGGACGCCGTCCTCGGCTTCGTCCGCGCCGGGCTGGGCCTCGCCGTCGTCCCCGGCATGGTCGCGGCCCGTTCCGGACTGCGCGTCACCCCCTTCGAGGGCGACCGCATGCGCCGGACCGTCGCCATCGCCCACCGCAAGGACGCGGCACCGCCGCGCGCCGCCCGCGAGCTGCGGCGCGTGCTGCTGGAGCACCCGGAGGCGACGGGCGGCTGACGCCGCTCACCCCCGGGGCGCCCCGCTCAGCCGGCCACCCGGCCCGCGAGCACCGCCAGGCACGCCTCGGCCCGGTCGGCGTCCATCAGCCACTCCTGGTAACCGGCCGGGTCGGCGAAGCCGTTGACGTACCGGTGCGCCAGCGCCGGGTGCTCGGCGGCCGCCGCCAGCACGTGCTGGACGTGCTCGGGCATCGGGGCGTCCAGCACCATGTTCGTGAACGCCGTGGTGTGCCGGGCGTGCTCCCACCAGCCGGCGAACGTCTCGTGCATCCACGCCCGGTCGAACGGCCGGTCGCCGCGCTCCAGGACCGACTGCAGATAGCGGTCGGCGCAGCGCGCGGCGTTGTTCGACCCCTGCCCGGTGATGGGGTCGTTGAGGACGACCGCGTCCGCCATGCCCAGGACGTACGAGCCCGGCGCCACCTCCGCGACCGGGTGCCGCACCACCGGCACCAGGGAGCCGGTGAGCAGGGCCCCCGCGTCGGTCGGCACGGCGTCCGCGCACAGCTCGTACTCCCAGGGCGCGTACGAGCGCAGCAGCTGCAACGTGCGTTCCAGCGCGGCCGCCGGGTCGCTCACGCCCTGCCAGCAGTCGAACGGCCCGCCCGGGCAGCCCTCCCACAGCAGGATGTCGCAGGGCCCCGACGCCGTCAGCGCGGGCAGCACGAGGAACTCCCCGGTCCCCGGGAAGGCGCACATGCGCAGGTACGTGGCCGCCGGCCCGGGATCCGGCCGGGCGCCGTGCACGTAGACGCAGGCCAGGGCGCGCTTGGGGACCTCGTACGGGCTGTGCCGCTCGTCGCGTCCGAAGACCTGCCCCAGCGGTCCGTGCCCGGAGGCGATCAGCGTCAGGTCGTGGGCGGCCGCCAGGTCCGCCAGCTCCTCGGCGGCGACGTTGCGGTACTCCACCCGGCCTCCGCGCTCCTCCAGGAGCTCCAGCCAGCGGGCGGTCTTCACCCGCTGGTCCACCGAACGGGCGGGCTCGTCCAGGGCGGCGGCGATGGAACGTTCCGGCGGGATGCCCGGCGCGTCGACCCGGCTGATCCGCAGGCCCTCGACCGGCGGGGTCTGCGCGTCCCACAGGTTCAGCCCCAGCCCGCGCTCCAGCGCCAGCGCCGGGCCGTACATCAGCTGCGTGGACAGCACCCGCCCGTCCCTGATCTCCCGGGGCGTACGGGCGGAGAGGACGGTCACCTCGTGGCCGGCCGCCCGCAGCCCCAGGGCCAGCTGCAGACCCGCCTGCCCCGCGCCGACGATCGCGATCCTGCGCATGGTTGCCTCCGAAAGCCGGTTCGTCCCGTGGCCCGCCCCCCGTTGTAACCGTCCACGGCGCGCGCTGTACAGACGGCACGCACGGGCCGCGAGGACGTCACCCCCGCCCGCAAGCGGTGATGGCCAAAAAGCGGACGGAGCCGCCCTGGTTGGCAGGAAACCGGCGCTTCCCGCCCGCGCGGCCGGGGCAGTCTCCTGGCCGGTCACCTTCCGCCGTCGAGAGCGGAGCCGCCGCCCGCCAAGGGTCGGCCGAAGGCCGTAACCCGGAACACCAGGGAGGCACACCATGACGCAGCAGCACCGGCCGGCGGGCCAGGCCGCACCCCCCGCCCCGGCGCCCCCGCTCCAGCGCGCCCGGATGCTCGACCGCGTCGAGGAACGGCTGCACGGCCTCTTCGAGGAGGAGCACCGGCACTGGCGCACCGCCGACGCCCGCGGCGCCGGCCTGATCGAGTCCCTGGCCGGATTCGTCACCGCCGGCGGGGACCGGGCCCGCCCGCTCGTCTTCCTCACCGGCTACCTCGCCGCGGGCGGCGACCCGGCCTCCGACGAGGCCGTCGACGTCGCCGCCGCCCTCGAACTGCTCGACACCTGCACCCTCATACGCGCCGACGTCCGCGACGCCGCCGCCCTGCGCAGGGGCATCCCCACCCTGCACGTCAGGCGCGCCACCGAGCACGAGCAGGGCGGCTGGGCGGGCGACTCCCGGCGCTTCGGCGACTCCACCGCCACGCTCGCCGGCGACCTCGCCCTCGCCCTCGCCGACCGGCTCGCGGCCCACCTGCCCGGCGACGTCCGGCCGCTGTGGGACGAACTGCGGCTGCAGCGCGCCATCGGCTCGTACGCGCACGAGGCCGTGGCCGCCGAGTACCTCGACGACCCCTGGCCCGGGCGCTGCGTCTCCGGCTGCGACCGGGGCTGCGCGGCCGGCTGGTACGCCCTGCGCCACCCGCTGCGGCTGGGCGCGGCCCTCGCCGGACGGCCCGACCTCGGGGCGCCCTACGACGCCTACGCCCGGCCGCTGCACGCGGCGTGGCGGCTGCGCGGGTTCCTGGACGGCGGGCCGGAGTACACGTGGAACGCCCAGCTCATGCGGGAGCTGCTGCTGGACCCGCAGGAGCGCCGGGCGACGGAGGAGCTGATCGAGGAGTGCGTGGAGCGGGCGTGCGGCGCGGCGGCGGGCCCGTCGCTGGCGGCGGGCTGGCGCGAGGAACTGGCGGTGTTCGCCGCACGGGTCGCCGCGCAGGACGGGTGAGGCCGCGTCGCGCTCCGGGCCCGCCGGGGCGTGCCCGGCGGGTCGGTGTGGGCCCCGCGGCGCCCGGTGCCGGGGCACCTCCCAGCGGTGGCCGGGGGAGCGTCGTGGGGGTCCGTGCCGGCTCCTCGGACACTTCCTAGCCGGCGGCCGGGACCGCTATCGCCGTCACGATCAGGCCGTCGGCCACCGCCCAGCGGCCCTCGAAGCCCGACAGGCGGCCCCCGGTGGCGGTGCGCAGCGGCTCCGGCGTCAGGATCCGGGCCGAGAACGTCCGCTGCCCGGCGTCCACCTCGATCACCGCGTCCTGGAAGTCCAGCCAGAGGCGGGTGAGCGGGAACCACGCCTTGTAGACGCTCTCCTTGGCGCTGAAGACCAGGCGGTCCCAGCTCACCTCAGGCCGCTCGGCCTGCAGGCGGGCCAGCCAGCCGTGCTCCTCGGGCCGCGTCACCAGGTCCCGCACCCCGCCCTCGGGCAGCGGTGCGTTGGGCTCGGCGTCCAGTCCGATGGCGGTCACCTCGCTGCTGCGGGCCACGGCCGCGGCCCGGTAGCCCGCGCAGTGCGTCATGCTGCCGACGACGCCGGACGGCCACTGCGGGGCGCCGCGCTGCCCCGGGACGATGGGGGCCGGGGCGATGCCGAGGCGGCCCAGGGCGGTGCGGGCGCACGCCCGTACGGTGGTGAACTCGTTGCGCCGTTTCGCCACGGCCCGGGCGATCAGCGCCTCCTCCTCGGGGAAGAGCGCGAAAGCGCCGGCCCGGCCGGCGAGGTCGTCGAAAGCCTCGGAGCTCTCGACGGGTGCGGGCAGCAGGGTGCCGATCATCGTCGCCCATTCGTCTCGTGCCGATCGTCGGACTGGAACCCTGCCAGCCGGAAAGCCAATGGGGAAACCCCTATTGCTGTTGATCGTCCCACACCGGCCACCCATTCGGCCCAAAACGGGGTCACCCGGTCGCTTCACGGACGAAACCTTTGTCACTTTCGCACGTTGACCCGGACTCCCGGCCGTAACCGTCCGGGTGCTCGTCCCGTACGTCCAAGCAAAGGTGTCTCCCCCATGTCACGAATCGTCAGGGCAGCAGTCATCACCGCCGCTGTGGGCGCCACTCTCGCCGGCGTGGCCGGCGGTGCGGTCGCCGACTCCGGAGCCAAGGGTGCGGCTGTCGGTTCCCCGGGTGTCATCTCGGGCAACGTCATCCAGATCCCGATCCACATCCCGATCAACCTCTGCGGCAACACGATCAACATCGTCGGCCTGCTCAACCCCGCGTCCGGCAACGTCTGCATCAGCGACTGACGACGGCCGGCGCGTTCGAACCACGTGCATGGCGCCCCCGGCGAGCGGCCGGCGGGCGCCATGCGCCGTCTCCGCCCGTAGGATCGCCTCTCCGACTGCGCTGGGGGGCTGACGCATGGGTGACGGGACCGAGAACACGATCACGGGCGGCACGTACCTGGGCCCGGTGGTGCAGGCCCGTGAGGTCCACGTGCACCGGCCTGCCGTGCGGGTGCCGCGGCTCCTGGGGCCGGCGCCGGAGGTGTTCGTCGACCGGGTCCCGGTCTTCGCCGCGCTCGCCGCCGCCGAACGGGCCGACCGCAGTGCCCCGCTGGTCGTGATGGTCACCGGCCTGCCCGGCATGGGCAAGACCGCCACCGCCCTGCGCTGGCTGCACCAGCTCGGCGCCCACTTCCCCGGCGGCCACCTCCAGGGCGACATGAGCCCGCAGGGGCCCCTCAGGCCGCGCGACCCCGCGGCGGTGCTGGAGGGCTTCATCGCCCACCTGTCGGGGCGGCAGGTGCGCGGCGGGGAGCGGCCGGCGGACGTGGAGGGACTGGCCGCCCACTACCGGTCACTGACCGCGGACGCGCCCGCCCTGGTGTTCCTGGACAACGTGGTGAACGCCGGACAGGTGCGGCTGCTGCTGCCCGGGCATCCCGGCAGCGTGGTGGTGGTGACCAGCCGGTTTCCCCTCACCGGGCTGCGTGCCTCGCACCCGCGCACGGTCACCGTCGCCCTGGACGCCCTCGACGCGGCGGCGGGGGCCGAGCTGTTCCACGCGGTGACGGGCCGCCCCGACGCACTGGACCGGCCGGTGCTGGAGAACGTGCTGCGGGCCTGCGCCGGCCTGCCGCTGGCGGTACGGATCGCGGGCGCCCGGGTGGGTGAACTCCTGGAGACGGGGGAGGATCCCGGGGGGCTGGCCCGCGAACTCACCGACCGCCGGACCCGGCTGGAGGCGCTCACCGTGCCGGACGACCTCTCGGTGGCCCAGGTCTTCGACGCCGTCCACGCCGGCCTGCCCGAGGGCGCCGCGGCGCTCTGCCGGGCCCTGGGGGCCCACCCGACGCCGGAGTTTTCGCGCGACCTCGTGCGATGGGTCGCCCGCGAGGAGGGCGACGTGCGCACGCTCGTCCGGGAACGGCTGCTCGAACCGGCCGGCGAGGGGCGGCTGCGGATGCACGGGCTCGTCCACGACCACGCCCGTGCCGTGGGCGGCGGCGCCGGCGACCCGGGCCTGCTCGACCGGTACGCCGAGTGGTACCTGGAGCGCGCGGCCGCCGCCGAGGTGCGGACGTCCGGCCGGTGGCGGTACGGGCCGCTGTTCGCCCCGCGGCACGCCGGGCGGTTGCGGGAGGTCTTCGGCGGCGCCGACGGGGCCCTCGACGCGCTGGAGGCCGACCGCGCCAACACCGTCGCCGTCGTGGAACTGGCCCACGACGAGGGGCGCCACGCGGCGGTGTGGCAGCTGTGCGAGGCCCTGCACGGCTTTTTCTTCCGGCGCAAGTACCACACGGACTGGGCGGCCGTGTGCCGGCTCGGCCTCGCCTCCGCGGAACGGGAGGGCGACCCGGTCGCGGTGGCCCGCATGCACTTCGAGCTGGCCTTCGCCCGCGCGGACCGGGGCGGTGCCCAGGCGGACGCGGACGCGCGCGAGCACTACGGGCGGGCGCTGGAGGTGGCGACGGGCATCGGGCACGCCCGCACCGTGTCCTCGGCCCTGGAGGGCCTGGGCCTGCTCGAACTCCGCGCAGGCCGGGCGGGGGCCGCCGCCGGTCACTTCCGGCGCGCGGTCGCCGCCCTCGACGGCATCGACCACCCCCGGGGCAGGGCACTGCTCACCTTCCACCTGGGACGCGCCGACAGCGCCGACCGCCGGCACGAGGAGGCCGCCGCCGCGCTGCTGAGGGCCCGGGACCTCTTCGCCGCCCTGCCCGACCCCTTCAACGAGGCCAAGTCCCTCTGGCACTACGCCCGCGCCCGCCTCCTCGCCGACCGCCCGGACGAGGCCCTCGCCCCGCTCGACGAGGCGGCGGCCCTGATGCACACGTGCGGCGCACCGAAGGAAGAGGCGGACGTCCTCCTGCTGCGCGGCGACGTCCTGTCCGCCGCCGGCCGCGCCCACGAAGCGGACACCGACTGGCGAGCGGCCCTGGCCCTGTACGAACGGGTGGCGTCCCCGGAGGGAACGAAGGCGGCCCGCGCCCGCCTGACCGACGACCCCGACTAGGCACCTGTCCCGGGGCGCCACCGGGACCGGCCCGCCCGGACCGTTGCGGGGCCCGCCTGCGGCTGACGCCCAGCGGCTGCCCCAGCCGGTGCCTGGAGCCTGCCCGCCCGGCGCTTGGCGCCTGCCCCAGCGGCCGGCACCGGCGGCTGACCCGCCGGCCCGCGCAATTCCGGTCCGTGCCGCCCCGGCCCGGCGGCCTGCCTCCCGGGCGTGCGGCGGTCGGCCCGGGCGGTC
>NZ_JAIXMK010000077.1:0-50006 GCF_020328095.1 Streptomyces sichuanensis | reverse complement strand
CCCGGCGGCCTGCCTCCCGGGCGTGCGGCGGTCGGCACGGGCGGTCACCCGGGCCGGGCCCACCCACCCCGGGGCCCGCCCGCCCCGACCGGCAACCTCTCCGGCCCGTCCGGCGTTTGAGGACAGGAAACGGTGAAAGGGCGGGTCAGGGGCACACTTCCGTCAGCCGGAGCCGCACCGGGTCCGTCCCCTCCACGGCGTCGACCTCGACGGCACCGTCACCGCCCCCGTCCCCGCCCGCCAGGACCGCGAACAGCACCGACGCCGCCACCTCCACCGACAGCCCGGCGTCCTCCCATCGGGCCGTCACCCGCCACCCGTCGCGCACGTACGCCACGCACCCCGCCTCCCCGTCCGGCGCGGCGACCACCCAGCAGCCCGGGTACGCCCGGAAGAGCCGTTCGGGCGGGCCCGGCCGGCGGGCCACGACCACGTCCGCCGCGTGGCACCAGCGTGGGTCGGGCTCGCCCTCCGACACCACGAGGTGCGGGTCCGGCAGGTGACCCGTCACCGAGCCCTGGAGAGCCGCCGGGTAGCGGCGCACCGAGACACGCCGGCTGTGCCCGGCACCGGCCACGGCGGCCGTGACGAACATGGCCGGCGCCGCCGGTTCGTACCGCTCCACGGGCAGGGGCAGCGGCAGTGCCACCGGGCGGGCCACGGCCGGTTCCTCCGGTTCGTCCAGCTCCATGCGCGCGTAGTAGAGGCGGCGCAGCAGCGCGGCCGCCCGCATCGGCCGCGACGTGACGAGCCGGCCGATCTCCGCCAGGCGGGCGTCGCCGGGCTGGGCCGCCGTCGCCCGCAGCACCTGCTCCTCCAGCGGCTCGTGCGCACGCACGCGGGGCAGCGCCGAGCCCAGCCGTTCCATCGGCGAGCCGGCGGCCACCGCCTCCTCGCCGAACGCCCCGAGCAGCCCGGGCACGCCGAGCGCCGCCCCGTACAGCGTCAGCGAGCCGTGGTCGCCGACGAAGGCGTCGGCCGCCACCAGCGCCGCCTGCCAGGCGTCCGTCTCCGGCGCCGGTACGACGAGGCCCGCCCGGATGTGCGGGGCGAGCCAGGACCGGAGCTGCCAACCGCCGTGGCCGAACCAGACGTTGGGGTGCACGGCGGCGACCACGCGGTAGCCGTCGGCGGGCAGCTCGGCGAGGGCGCGGCGCACGACGTCCATGTTCGCGCCGAGGAGGGAGTGCCGACCCCAGGTGGAGGTGATCACGACGAGCCGTCCGCCGGGGCGCACGCCGAAGGCGGCGCGGTACTCCTCGCGGAAGGGCAGGCTGGCGCGGAGCCGGTCCATGCAGGGGTCTCCGGCGACGACGGAGACCGGTACGGCCTCGGGGCAGCCGCGGCGGAGGCGTTCGCGCTGCTCGTCGTGGGAGAGGACGACGGCGGAGGGGATCAGCCGGCCGTCGTGGGTGAGCCACTCGGCATCAAGGCCGAAGGCTTCCGGCTTCCGGCTTCCGGCTTCCGGCTCCCGGCTCCCGGCTCCCGGCTCCCGGCGCAAGTATTTATTGTATCCAGCCCCGTGCGGCGCCCCGACGAGCGGAGCGTTGATCTCCTGCAGTTCGCCGCCCCGGCTGCTGCTCACCGCCAGGTCGAACTTGTGCCGCTTGGCCTCTTCCCAGGATATGCAGGGCAGTTGACGTGCCGCGGCGAACTCCCGTATGCCGCCCTCGAAGGCCGACGACCCGGTGCAGGCGAAGACGACCTGGACGCGGCTGTCGCCCTCCAAGGGGGCGAGCAGGTCCAGCAGCCGGGTCGCGGACGTGACGTTGTGGACGACGCCCAGGACGGTGTGCGTCGGCGCCGCCGTCGTCCAGCGTGCGGCGTCGTCCCTCAGCAGGAGGTGTGACGGGCGGGGCGTTCCTGCGTCCGGCACCGGCACCGCGTCCTCGCTCTCTCCGTCCCCGCCCGGTGGGCGAGTGGGGTGTTCCACCGTCCGGCCGACGATACCGGCCCCCGGATCGGCCCCGAGGCGGCGACTCCGCTGCGCAGCGCGATCATCACTTTGTGTATATATGCAGGTTCGGGGGAATACGGGTATCGGGGGTATGGGGCAGGGGGGCGACAATGCTGGCTGGGGTTTCGGCATCGGCGAGGGCGCAAGAGGCGCGGCGGCACGAGCGGGAGCTGCGCGAGCAGTTGAGGGCCGCACAGCGCGAGGCCCGGCGGTGGGAGGCGGCGAGCGAGGGCGAGCGGCAGGTCGCCGCGCAGCTGCTGATGCTCACCCGCAGGGGCTGGCGCCTGCTGGTCGACCGGCGCTGGCCGGGGACGCGGGCCGCCAACGTCGACATGCTGCTCGTGGGTCCGGGCGGCGTGTTCGTCATCGACGTCAAGAACTGGCAGGCGCCGCCCGGGGCGGGCGACGGCCACCTCACGGCCGGCCGGCAGCGGCGGGACGGCGAGATCGGCAAGCTGCTGGCGGTGACACGGGTGGCGGAGGGCGCGCTGGCCTCGCTCGGTCTGTCGCCCGTGGCCGTCCAGCCGCTGATGGTCTTCGCCGGACGCTCCTTCAGCGGCACGCTCGGCCGGGTGCGCCTGCTGGGCGAACGGGAGGTGGGCCCCGCGCTGCTCGCCGAGCGCTGCCGGCTCGGCCCGGCCCTGGTGCGGGCGATCGCCGACCACCTGGAGCAGGCGTTCCCCGCCTACGAGTCCTCGGCGGTGCCCGCCGTGCCGGCCGGGCGCACCGGCCGCCGGCGGGCGGCCCCGGCGGAGGCGCTGTTCGACGTCGCCGGGCTGTGCGAGGCGGCCATGGACGCCGCCCGCCGCGGCCCGGTCGAGCAGTGGATGACGTTCCTGCACCCCGACCAGGTCGCCCTGGTGCGGCGCAACTGGTCGGGCCCGGCGCGCGTCAGCGGCCCGGCGGGCACCGGCAAGACGGTGGTGGCCCTGCACCGGGCCGCGCACCTCGCGCAGCGGACGACGGGCCGGATCCTGTACGTCACGTTCGCCAGCAACCTGCCGCGCGTCCAGGGCACGTTCCTGCGCACAATGGCGCCGGCCGTCGCCGAGCGGGTGGAGTTCCGCAGCCTCCACTCGTGGTCCCTGACGTTCCTCGAAGAGCGCGGCATCCCGCACCGGCTGAACGGCAAGGGCGCCAGGACGGCCTTCAACCGGGCCTGGCTGCACCGGGGCCGCGACAGCATCCTGTCCAGGATCGACCCCTCGTCGTACTACTGGCACGAGGAGATCGACTGCGTCATAAAGGGCCGGGGCATCACCCGCTTCGAGGAGTACGCCACGCTGCGCCGCCACCGCCGGCGCGCCAACCTCCGCCGCCCGCACCGCGAGGCGGTGTGGGCGCTGTACGAGGAGTACGAGCGGGTCCGGTCCGAGCGCGGGGTGCACGACTTCAACGACGTCCTGGCCCTGGCCCTGGCCGAGGCCCGCGCCCGGCCGGGCCGCTCGCCCTACTCGGCGGTCATCGCCGACGAGGTGCAGGACCTCACCCTGGTCGGCGTGTGCCTGCTGCACGCCCTGGTGGGGGACGCCCCCAACGGCCTGCTGCTGGTCGGCGACGGCCAACAGGCCGTCTACCCCGGCGGCTTCCGCCTCTCGGACGCGGGCATCGACGTCCGCGGCGACCGCGGGCAGGTCCTGCGCACCAACTACCGCAACGCCCGGCAGGTGCTCGACGCGGCCCTGGCCGTCGTCGCCGACGACGCCTTCGACGACATCGACGGCACCCGGCTGGCGGGCCTGCGCGACATCGACCTCACCTACCACGACGGCCAGGTCGTGCGGAGCGTCTCGCACACGCCCGCCGAGCAGGACGCGGCCCTCCTCGCCGCCCTGCGCGCACGCGGCGAGGCCAGCTGGCCCGACTCCGCCCTGCTGTGCCGGTCCCCGCGGGAGACCGACCGCTACCAGCGGCTGCTCGACCGGGCGGGCATCGCCCACTGCTCCCTGGAACGCTACGACGGCCACCCGGTGCCCGGCGTCAAGCTGGGCAGCTACCGGCGCGCCAAGGGCCTGGAGTTCAAGCACGTCTACCTCCCCGACCACGACCCCGTCCGGCCGCGCGGCACCGTCGACGAGGACATCGCCCAGGAGCGCGAGGAGCTCTCGCGCACCCGGCTGTTCGTCGCCATGACCCGGGCCCGGGACACGCTCTGGCTGGGCTCGGTGCACCGGCCGGCGGGGGGCTGAGCGGGGATACGGGCACGGGTGGGTGACCGGACCGGCGGCGCATAGGCGGTTTCAAGCCATTGCTGGACGCATGCACATATCCTCGGCGACCGCAAAGCGGCGCGCCAAGTGGTGCGTCTGGTAAGCCTGTTGCGAAATTGAACGGATGTCCGTGTTTGGTGCTGGCAGCTGGCTGTCATGCCACAGGTGCGGCAGGCGATGCGGCGTCCGAGTTGGCCGTCATGTCGCAGCAGGAGGCTGCAGCTTCCTGACATGCGGAGGTGGACGGTCAATGCGCCGCGGGCGGCGGCACTCGTTCCACCAGCAAAGACTTGGCTCTTAGTTGATCCTTTGCGATTTGACCCACGTTGACGATCATGTGGCGCACATCTAACCTCAGTCGAGCGGTTGTTCGTCGGCTTGTTTGGGGCCTAGCCGACTTTAGGGGTGCCGGGGTGGCAGGGGGGTTGATGAGGGCATGGTGAATTCCGCATAGCGCACCCCTTTCATCCGAATCAGGTTCACCAATCAATCATCTTGTGGTAGCTGCGGGGCTGAACGGGCCTGTTGCGCCACATCGGGGGAGTGAGTGGTTGAGATGCCCAGGATGTCCAGTTATTCGCAGCATCGTGTTGAGGAACGCCCTCATGTTCCGGGTTCCCTTACGGGTCGCCTCGATGACGGTGCGGAAGAAGACCTCGAAAGCGTTCTCCTGCGTGCACGGGAGTTGATCGAGTCGACGGTGTCGCTGCACCGCCGCACCTCGGGCCGTGACTCGCTGGTCATGATGGCCGAGGACGAGGAGGCCATCGGCAACGCCGTCGGCATGCTCCTCGACCGGGCCCGTCACAGCGTCAGCCTTGCCCTTCCGGGCCGCATCGAGGACGCGAAGGCCGGCGCGCTCGCTCTGGACCGGCTCGGGTCGACTGCCGAAGGGCGGCTCACCGTCCGTCTGTTGTCCACCGTCCAGGCCCTCACCGCCTCGGCGGTGCGCGAGGCGGTGGAGCGCATTCCATGCCTGGAGGTGCGCCTCACCGAGGGTGAACTACAGGAAGTGCTGATCGCGGACGGCCGGCTCGTTCTCGTCCGCTCGAACCACGGGCCGGCCGACGACTGCGTAATGATCATTGAGGACCCGGCCGCCGCCCGCGCCCTGGACCTGCTGTTCGCAGGAGTCTGGAGCGGTGCGGTCCCCCCGGCGGAACGCATGCGGCTGCACGGGCGGCTGCGCTCCGACCTCGCTCGAAGCATTCTCGAGTGCCTGCGCGACGGTTGCACGGATGACGTGGCTGCGCGTGAGGTCCGGGTCTCCCTGCGGACCTATCGACGCCATGTGGCGGAAATAATGCGCGAATTGGGTGCGAAGTCCCGGTTTCAGGCCGGAGTGCGAGCCGTGGAGCTCGGTCTGCTCTCGGCCGGCGACTGACCGGCGGGTCCGATTCGCCGAGAGCACGCGCGGTTCCTTACTGTTCCTGCTAAGAATCAACGGGGTGAGTTTTGTGCTGCAGTCGGCATATATCGGTGCCGGTTCCGATGGTATCGATGCTGATGGCAGAAGCCATGGGCCGCTCGGCTACCCGGGCGACGAATTCGAGCAGGAACTCCTTGAGGTCAGCGCCCTCATCGAGTCCACGGTCGTCAAGCACCGTGGCCGTTTGCACGGCAGCTCGCTCGTCTCCCTGGTGAAGGCGGGCGGCGAGGCGACCGACCTCTCCTGCCGCCTGATCGCCAAGGCCACCGACCGCGTCGACGTCGTCCTGGCATCGGAGGCCGCCTACGCCCGCCCCGTGATCGCCGCGACGGCGCGACTGCTGGACGCCCGCCAGGGCGACCTCAGCGTGCGCTTCCTGTGCACCGCACCCATGGTCGACTGGCAGTTCGTGCGGAGGTACGCGAGGGAGCGCCAGTGGATCGACGTGCGCATCGCCAGGATTCCGCTGCTGGCGGGGGTCATCGTCGACGGTCGTGAGGCGTTGGTCTGCGCCGACTCGGCGGTCGGCCGACGGGCCTCGGCCATCCGGACGGCCGGGGTCGTCAAGCCCCTCCTCACACTCTTCGACGGCGTGTGGCGGAACTCCGTGGCGGTGACGGACCGCATCGACTTCGGCGACCACGCCCGCACGGAGACCGCCCGGCGCATTCTCGAGCAGCTCCGGGCCGGCGCCACCGACGAGGTGTCCGCCCGCGAGCTCGCCATGTCGGTGCGGACCTACCGTCGCTACGTTGCGGAGATCATGTCCCTCGTGGGGGCCACCTCGCGTTTCCAGGCGGGAGTGCGAGCAGCCGAACTGGGACTCTTCCCGGCCGCCACCCAGCAGGGCAGGAGCTAGCGGCCTGTCTGCGGGACAACAGCGAAAACGATATGGAGTTCCGGATTCTGGGACCGATGGAGGCTCTGGTCTCCGGGGTCCCGGTACCGCTCACCGGCGCCAAGACGAGGACGGTGCTCGCGGCGTTCCTGCTGTCCCGCGGTCGCGTGCTCTCCGATGAACGGCTCAGTGAATTCCTCTGGGGCTGGCAGCCGCCCGCGACCATGGCGGCACAGCTCTACACGCACATCTCGCGGCTGCGCAAGAGCCTGGGGCCGGGCCTGTGCATCACCCGCCGGAGCCGCGGCTACCACATGGACCTGCGTTCCGTCGTCCTCGACGTGGACACGTTCCGGAGGCTTGCGGACGAAGGACGTCAGCAGCTTCTCGGTGATCGCTACCGTGCGGCCGCCGAGACCCTGAACACGGCCCTCACGCTGTGGCGCGGCAACCCTCTGTCCGAAGTGACCACCTTCCTGGCCGACGCGGAGCTGCCGCATCTTGAGGAGTGCCGTCTGGCCGCCCTGGAGGACCGCACAGCCGCCGAACTCGCCCTCGGCCGCCACGCCCAGGTGGTCCCCGAACTCACCCGGCTCGTCGCCGAGCACCCGGGACGCGAGGCGCTGCGCGGTCAGCTGATGACGGCCCTTTACCGCTGCGACCGGCAGGCCGACGCGCTGCGCGTCTACGAGCAGGGCCGGCACGTGCTGAAACAGGAACTCGGCATCGACCCCGGAGTCTCCCTGCGCCGCATCCACCGGGACGTGCTCACGGGCGGACTGCCCGACCCTCCTGCCACCGAGGCGGTCACGCTGGCCGTCCCCCCGGCCGCCCCGGCACCAGGCCGGATCGGGAGCGTGAAGGAGTCCGGCAGCCCCTGGTCACGGCTTGTGCCGGCGATGCTGCCGCTCGATGCCCCCGACTTCACCGGCCGGGACGGCCAGCTGGCAGAGGTGCTGGAGGAGCTGCGCGGCCTGGGCCCGGCTCGCCGGGGAGTGGTCCTGCTCGGAAGAGCCGGCATGGGCAAGTCGGCCCTCGCCGTGCATGCCTCCTACGCCTGCCGGCAGGACCTTCCGGACGGCCAGTTGTACATCGACCTCGGGAGCGAGGACGGCCGCCCCAAGGACCCGTCCTACGCCTTGGCCTGCTTCCTGCGGGCCCTGCTGCCCGACCGCCACGAGCTGCCCGCCACGCTCGACGAACGGGCCCAGCTCTACCGCAGCCGTCTGGCCGGCAGCCGGATGCTCATCGTCCTCGACAACGCCGTCGACGACCGCCAGGTGCGGCCGCTGCTGCCCGGAGGTCACGGCTGCCGCACGATCGTCACCAGTCGGCGGCCGCTCACCACGCTGGAGGGCATGCGCGTCGTCCGGCTGGGAGCGCTCGACCGTGCCGAATCGCTGCGCCTGTTCAGGGCACTGAGCGGGCGGGCGCAGGTCGAGGCCGAGCCCGTCGCCGCGGCGCGCATCGTGGAACTGTGCGACGGCCTGCCGCTGGCGCTCCGGGTGTGCGCGGCCCGGCTGAAGGCGCAGCCGCAGCGCGGTCTGGGGCAGCTGGCCGACCGGCTCGCGCCGGAGCAGCGGCGGCTGGACGAGCTGCGCCTGGGAAGCCTGGACGCACGAGCGGGAATGAGAGCCACCTGGGACGGGCTCGACCGCGCAGCCGCCGCCGCACTCGGCGTTCTCTCCCGGGGCGGAGCCGCCACCTGGTCCCCGCCGGCAGCAGCCCGGCTGCTGCGGTGTCCGGAGGAGCGGGCCGAGGGCCTGCTGGAGGAGCTGGCCGAGGCCATGCTCGTCGAGGTCGTCCGGGCCGCCTCCGGAAGCGGGGCGGCATACCGGATTCCCTCCCTGGTGCGGCTGTTCGCCCGTGAACAGCCGCACGCGGTTCCCGGCTCAGACTGATCCGTCGAGCCGGTGTGCGCTCGTCGTGCTTCCCGCGTCGCGGGCGTCGAGCGGGAGGCTGTGCACCGCTTCGATGAATGCGGCCAGCAGATTGGCCCAGCGTAGGTCCGAGTCGCTCGTCAGGGTGGCGCCCGGTGGACCCGAGGCGCCCTGCGCCCGTCCCGGTTCCAGAGCGAGCTCACGGACCGTCTCGTCGAGCACCTCCGGGTCGGTGAGGTCGCGCCCGTCCAGCCGGGCCATGCGGCTCAGACCGCCCTGCTCCAGCCACGTGATGTAGTCGTGCTCCATCTCGGCGAGAACGTCGGCCCCGGTGTCATCGTCCATTTCCCCCTCCTTCGGAATAGGAGGACCCTCTGCAGGGTCCGGGGACCCAGGATGACGCAAAGGACTATGCATTCCCTATCTGTTCACTACGAGGACGGATGAATCCGGTCGGTCATTCGCCGGCCTTGTTTATGTCCCCGCGCACAGAAATCGGCCTTCACGATCCCGCGGGTCGCGAAGGCCGATCGTCGGTCAGGGGTGGGGCTATCGGGAGGCGGACCCTGCGGTCACCTCGGACTCGTGCGCCGGGCCCGGGGCGCCTGTGTCTCAGCACGGGTGCCGGGGGTGCACGGCCGGTCGACGGTGACCCGCCCGGTTGTCCATCTTTGCACTGCCGGCCCATGGAGACCGGTCCGGACAGGGGAAGCTGGCAGCTTCCTGACATACGACGGCACACCGGACGGGAACTCCCCATGAGTCGCGGGGGTCCGGTGGCCTCTTGTGGACAGGCGGAGGCACCTCGATCCCTCCCGGATCTCGGCGCGGATAACGTCGCCGACATGTGTTAGACGGCCGGGATTGCGGCCCTCGGCAACCTCAGGAGGGACGTATGCCGGTCATTGCCGCGGAGGTGCGCGGGCACTCCATGGTTTCCCGGCTCGCCATTGACGAGGCGGAATTGGCGGAAGTGCTGAGCCGCCGGCTGGACGCGGTGGAGGATCGGCTGCGTGAGTGCATCGGTGAAGCGCAGGACGCCTTCGTCTCGGAGGCGGTGGGGCACCTCATCGCCGCCGGTGGCAAACGCATGCGCCCGCTGCTCGCACTGGTCGCGGCCGAATTCGGCGACGGATCGGGCCGGGACGGAGTCGAAGCCGCGGCCGTCAGTGAACTCATCCATGTGGCGTCCCTGTACCACGACGACGTGATGGACAACGCCCGGGTACGGCACGGTGTGCCCAGTGCCAATGCCAAGTGGGGCAACGCAGTTGCCGTGCGGTGCGGTAACTGGCTGCTGAGCAAGGCGGCGCGCCTCGTGGCGGACATGGGCCCGGAGGCCGTCCGGCTGCAGGCGCACGCCTCGGACCGGCTCGTCGAGGGCCAGATGCTCGAACTGCTGGGTCCTGCCCCCGGGGAGGACCGGCTGGCCCATTACTTCAAGGTGATATCCGACAAGTCGGCCTCCCTGCTCTCGCTCGCCCTGCGGATCGGAGCGATGGAAGGCGGTGCGAGTGCCGAAACGATGGAGATCCTTGCGGCGTACGGAGAGCACCTGGGTGTTGCCTTCCAGATATCCGACGACATTCTGGACATCACGTCGTCGTCGGAAACCCTGGGAAAAGAGCAGGGCAAGGACCTCGCAGAGGGGGTGGCCAGCCTTCCCGTTCTCATGGCCCTGGCCGACGAGCGACCCCACGGGCGCGAGCTGCGCGAGCTATTGGAATCAGGACCGCTTTCCGATGCCATGGCACGTCGTCGGGCCCTGGAGCTCATCAGGCGTTCCACTGCAATGGACGATGCCCGGTCGATGATGCAGGGACGGCTCACGCAGGCGTTGTCCCTCGTCGGCGACCTGCCGGACCGCCCGGCCATCCAAGTTCTTGAGGGGTTCTGCAGCTTCGTGGCCTCACGTACCGAATAGCCGGCATGGCAGCTTCCTGAAAGATCGATTGCCGCCGTTGCTGAGAGGCAGTTGTATGAGTGCCACTCGGAGAATTACCGTCCGGGTAATTCATCCGCCCGGCGGCCGACCGCGCGCCGTCCGGTGGACGCTGTGCGGAAGGTTGGGCAATGGATTCACGGCCGATCGGCCTGGTGTTTCCCGGACAGGGAACCCAGCGTCAGGGAATGGGCGAACCCTGGCGGGACACCCATTCCTGGGACATCACGGGGGAGGTCTCCCGCGCGACCGGCGAGGATCTCGTCGAACTGCTGCTCAGGACGTCCACCGAGGCGCTGCGTCGCACGGATCTGGCCCAGCTCGCCGTCTTCACGGTCGCGGTCATGGCGCACGCAGAGGCGGTGCGACGCAACGTCCTGAGTGGTCCGGTGGTGGCGTGTGCCGGCCACAGTCTGGGCGAGTACGCCGCGCTCACTGCGGCCGGGGCCCTCTCCCTGCCGGACGCCGCCGCGCTGGTCGCCGCGCGCGGCCGGGCCATGCGGGAGGCGGCGCAGCAGCGGGAAGGCACCATGGGGGTTCTCGTCGCGGCCCCGCTCCCCGAGGTCGAGAGCCTGGTCCGCGCGGTACGGGAGGCCGGTCACCCGGTGTGGGTCGCCAACATCAACGGGCCCGGTCAGACCGTGGTCTCCGGTTCCCCCGAAGGCATCGAGCAGATTGCCGGCCAGGCGTCGTCCGTCGGCGCCCGCATGATCCGCCTGCAGGTCGGTGGAGCGTTCCACAGTCCTTATATGGAGCCCGCGGCCGAGGCGCTGCGCATCACGCTCAAGAACACCGCCTTCGCCCCGGTCCACCTTCCGGTGGTGTCCAACGTGGACGCCGAGCCCTACTCCGGTGACGGCGACTGGGTCGAGCTCGGCATCCGTCAGCTGACCTCTCCCGTGTTGTGGGAGCAGAGCGTGCACACCCTCACCGGCCGGCTCGGCTGCCACCGTCTCGTCGAGCTCGGCCACGGCCGCACCATGGCCGGTCTGATCCGCCGGATCGTCCCGGACACGGAAGTGCTGTCGATGGACCGACCCGACGCCCTGGACCGAGCCCCCACCGAGTGAGGAGACCGACGCACGATGGCAGTGGACATGGAAAGCACCTGGCTGCGCCGCTACGTTACGCAGGCCCCGCCCCGGCTGCGACTGCTCTGCCTTCCGCACGCCGGAGGTTCCGCAGCCTTCTTCCACCCCTGGGGACATGCCTTCGGCGACGACGTGGAGGTGCTGGCCGCCCGCTATCCAGGCCGGCAGGAGCGGATCGCGGATCCCTTCGTCACCGCGATGGAACCGCTCGCGGACGTCATCACCGATGAGCTGCGGCCGTTCCTGGACGCCCCGCTGGCGATCTTCGGCCACAGCATGGGCGCCTCGCTCGCCTACGAGATCACCCTGCGCCTGCAGGCCCGGTACGGAGTCGAACCGGTCGCCCTCCTGGTGTCGGGGCGCAGACCGCCGCACCTGCTCTCACCCCGCCCGGAGCTCACGACCGACGACGAGGTCGTGGCGGAGGTCCGTCGGCTCGGGGGGACTGACAGCGCCGTTCTCGACCACCCGGATCTGCGGGAACTGGTCCTGCCCGCGATCCGGGCCGACTTCGGGATCGTCGCGGGCTACCCGGCCCGTCCCGGCCTGCCCATGCCCTGTCCCGTGACCGCCTACGTCGGTGACCGCGACGTGGACGCTGATGTGGAGGCTGTGCGGGGCTGGGAGGAGCTGGCGCCCAACGGCTTCGATCTGTGTGTGCTGCCCGGTGACCACTTCTACCTCATCGAGCAGCGGGCGCCCCTGATCGCCGACATCCGCACACGGCTGGCCCCGGGACGGTGAACGTGATCAGTGCTGCGCCACCGTCCAGCGGGGTCCGTGTGCTCGACAAGGCATCCATGCTGCTGAGCGTCGTGGGGGACGGGCCCGCCTCCGCGGCGGGCCTGGCGGCCCGCACGGGGATCAGCCGGCCCACCGTGTACCGCCTCGTCGGGGCCATGGAGCGACTCGGATTGCTGAGCCGGGACGTCGAGGGACGCTTCGTCCTCGGCCCCCGACTGGGCACCCTGGTGGTCGAGGCACACCGCGACCGGCTGGAAGCAGTCGCGGGGCCTCCGCTTGCGGAACTCGCTGCGCTCACCGGACTGGACGTCCGGCTGTTCCGGCGGCAGGGGCCGGTGCAGATCTGTGTGGCCGTGGCGGACGGATCCACGGTGGGCGCCACCGGGGCGGCCCTCGGATCCGCCCAGCCGGCCAACACCGGGCCCGTGGCCCAGGTGCTGCTCGCCTGGGAGACACCTGAGGAGATCTACCGGGGTCTGCGCCACGCACGCTTCAATGCCGGTCAGCTCGTGGAGGTGCGTCGCCGCGGCTGGGCCTACGGGCCGGACGACATGTCGCCCGGTACCCGCACGGTGGCGGCGCCGGTGCGGGTGCGGGAGGGCCGGGTCGTGGCCGCTCTCGCGGTGTCGGGGGCGCACGCGCGGATGTCCGACAGCGTCGGACGGATGCTGAGCGAGGCGGTCATCGACTCGGCCGTGCGGATCGGGGACGCGGTGCTGCATTCCTGCACGAAGGAATCCGCCTACTGACCTGGATATTCAGAACGGGTGGCAGCTTGTTGTAAGGGCCCTTGCCGCTGTGTCTTCCGGTGCCGTACAAAGTCTTCGGTGACATTTCGGCCCAAGGCCCCGGGCCGGCGTGGTCCGCCCGACTGCGGGGCCTGGCGTCTTACCCCCGAGACACAGGCCCCGCTTCTGTTTTGTGCGGCGATCTCCGTGGTCGCCATGCGCCGTCAGTGGTGGCAGCTTTATGCAGTCGCCATTGCGCACCACCTCTGGGTGTCGTAGAAAGATTCGCGATCAGGATTCGAAACAAGTGGCCCGAAAGTGCCGTTTCCGGAAGTGGGTGTATTCGTAATGAGCGCGGTTTACGAGGAGCGGGTTCAGAAGATCAAGGAGATTGTCTGCGACATCCTTGAGATCGAGGAGGACGAGGTCACCGAGACCAGCCTCTTCAAGGAGGACCACGCGGCTGACTCCCTCCGCTCCATCGAGATCCTCGCCGGTCTGGAGAAGGAATTCAGCATCACCATCGACCAGTCGGAGCTCGCCCGGATGGTTCACCTCAAGGGCGTCTACGAGGTCGTTGCGGAGTCCGCCGGCTGGTAGAGCGGCGCCTTTGTACGAGCGTGGCACGGCCGAAACAGCGGACGGAGAGATCGGGATGGCAGAGTCGGGGCACGCGAGCCCGCGCAGAGTGGTGATCACCGGACTCGGAGTGGTCTCCAGCATCGGTATGGGAGCCACCGAGTTCCTGCAGGGACTCCGCAGCGGAAGCAGCGGAGCCAAGCCGATCACGGTGTTCGACGTCGAAGGTTTCGACCATGCGAACGGCTGCGAGGTCGCCGAGTTCGAGCCCGGGCAATGGATCCGGCACCTGCCCGTCGAGCAACTCGGCCGGGCGACGCAGTACTCGGTTGCCGCGGCCCGGATGGCGATCGACGACGCGGAACTGGACCTCCAGAAGTGGCGGTCGCTTCCCGGAGTCGTCTCCATCGGCACCACCGACGGCGAATCGCGGGACCTCGACCACCTGGTCGAGACCGAGATCCTGCACGGTCCCGAACACATGGCGCCCGAACTCGCCCGCCGCGTTCCGGCCGGCCGCCTGTCGGCCGCCATCGCCCAGGAGCTGGAACTGTCGGACGTGGAGGCGGTGACGATCCCCACCGCCTGCGCGGCCGGCAACTACGCCATCGGCTACGGCTACGACGCGGTCCGCTCCGGCGAGGCGGAGTACGCCCTGTGCGGCGGCGCCGACGCCATGTGCCGCAAGACCTTCTCCGGGTTCTACCGGCTCGGCACGATAGCCCCCGACCGCTGCATGCCCTTCGACGTGGACCGCAAGGGCATCCTCACGGGCGAGGGCGCCGGGGTGCTGGTCCTGGAGAGCCTGGACTCAGCGCTCGCCCGCGGCGCCCGCATCTACGCCGAGGTGCTCGGCTACGGCCTCAACTGTGATGCCTACCATCAGGTCGCGCCGAACCAGGAGAGCGTGGGCCGGTGCATGGAACTGGCCCTCGAGAACGCCGGCATCAAGCCCGACGAGGTGGACCTCATCTCCGCGCACGGCACCGGCACCAAGGCCAACGACGTCACCGAGGCGCGTGCCATCCGCGAGGTCTTCGGAGCCCGGCCGCCGAAGACGATCTCCATGAAGTCGATGATCGGCCACACCATGGGTGCCGCCAGCGCGCTGTCGGCCATCGGCTGCGCGCTGGCCATCACCAACCGGTTCATCCCGCCGACCATCAACCACACCACCACCGACCCGGAGTGCGACGTCGACTGCGTGCCCAACGTCGCCATCGAGGCCGACCTGAAGGTCGTCCAGAACAACGGCCTGGCCTTCGGCGGCAACAATGCCGTGGTGCTGCTCGGCCGGTACGACGGGGGACCGTCATGAGCTGGGACGTGACCGGCATGGGCGCCGTGGCCAGCGTGGGCCGCGACACTGACGAACTGTTCGCCGCACTCTGCGCGGGCCGCTCCGGCGTGAACGAGCTGCGCGGCTTCGACCACAGCCGCTACAGCGCCCGCCACGCCTACGAGGTCGACGACCGCCCCGGGACCGGCACGGACGTCCCCCGGCGGGCGACCGCGCTGCTCATCGACGCGATCGGCCAGGCGGCCCGCGACGCGGGCCTCGACGAGAAGGACCTGGGCGGCATCCCGGTCCTGATCGGCACCGGGCTGCGGGAACTGCGCTCGGTGGAGCTGTGGCAGCGCGACGGCGTCGCGTTCGGGGCCGGTGAGCTGCACTTCGGCACCGCGCTGCGCGCGGCCTTCGGTGCGGACGACACCCACACCTTCTCCAATGCCTGCTCGGCCGGGCTGTACGCTCTCGCCCTCGGCACCGACCTGCTGACCCGGGGGGCCGCGGACACCGTGATCGTCGCCGGTGTCGACGTACTCACCGAGACCATGTACGGGCTTCTGGAGCGCGTACAGCCGGTGCCGCCGGAGAGGGTGCGGCCGTTCGACCGCAACCGTGCGGGCGTACTGATGGGGGAGGGGGCCGCCGCCGTTGTGCTCAAGCGCGTCGCGGACGCGGGCACCCCGGTCCACGGGCGGGTACGGAGTGTGGCGATCAATTGCGACGCCTTCCACGTCACCGCGCCGGATCCCGTCGGAATCGCCACGGCCATCCGGGAGGCACACACCCGGGCGGGCGTGAAGCCCAAGGACATCGACCTGGTCATGGTGCACGGCACCGGGACCCTGCTCAACGACGAGACCGAGGCCATTGCGCTCGCCGACGTCTTCGGCCCGGACGCGGACAAGCCGCTGATGACGGCCACCAAGTCCATGACCGGTCACACCTCGGGCGCCTCCGGTCTGCTCAATCTCGTCGTGGCCCTGCGGGCGCTCGCCGAGGGCCGGATACCGCCCACCGTGGGCCTGGACGATCCCGTCGACGAGGCGGCCGGCTTCCGGTTCGTCACCGGCGAGGCCGTCCACGCTTCCATGACGGCCGCCCAGTTGAACGCATTCGGCTTCGGCGGCGTCAACGCCGTGGCGATCGTGGAGGCGGTCCGATGACCACAGTGGTGAGCGGAGTCGGCGTGGTACTGCCCCGTGCCGGGTCGGCGCTCGGGCTGATCGAGCCGGGGCCCGCGGACGCCCCCGCCGTCGAGCCGAAGGATCTCCTCGGCAAGAAGGGACTGCGGTACAAGGACCGTGCGACCCAGCTGGCCTACTGCGCCGCGGGCGCGGCACTGCGGGACGCCGGGCTGCTGGACGACGACGGACTGCGGGTACCCGCAGCGGGCGTCGCGGTGGTCGTCAGCTCCAACTACGGCAATCTCGACACCATCTGCCGGGCGATGGACACCATCACGCGGGAGACCGCGGCGTCCGGCAGCCCGATGGACCTGCCGAACGCCTCCAGCAACGTCGTCGCCTCGTCCGTCGCCATCCGCTACGGACTGCGCGGCCCCAACCTGATGCTGTGCAACGGCGCGACGTCCGGCCTCGACGCCGTCCACTGGGCGCAGACCCTGATCGAGGCCGGCCGCGCCTCCCACGCACTGGTCCTGGGCGTCGAACCCGACAACGAGGCGGTGCGAGACTTCCTCGGTGGTGCCCGCACCATCGACGGTGCGGTGGCACTGGTCCTGGAGAGCGGGCCGACGGCCGCCGGCCGCGGCGCGACCGCGTCGGCGGTGCTGGGCGGCTACGTCCGCGGCGGCGGCCTGAGCACCTGTCTGGAGCGGCTGGAGACCGCGGCCGGTGACCGGCCCGCCCTGTGGCAGGTGCCCGAGCCCGCGTCGGCGACACTCCCGGACACCCTGCTGAAGGGCGTGCCCCGGCACGATCTCGGCCGCCTCTTCGGGGTCGCCTCCGGGGCTTTGGGCATCCTCCAGTGCGCCGCGGCCTCCGGCTGGTTCACACGTGGTGGTAACGGCCCGGTGCTCGCCACGGCGGGCACCGACGCCGACGACGCCAGCGCGGGGCTGACCCTGTACCCGCCGGTGGCCGCCTGATGCCCGTCACCAGCATCGTGCTCGTCCCGGAGGAGGAGCCCGTCACCGCCGCGGTGACGGCCGGCGCCCCCGCTCCGGTGATCGTGCAGCGGCGTACCGCCGGCGAGGCGTGCGAGGGCAGGATGCTGCTGCTGCACGGCCTGGCCAACAGCGGCAGCGTGTGGGACGCGTACATCGAGCACGGTCGGCGGGCCGGCGGTCCCGAGGTGTGGACCGCCGACCTGCCCTGGCGCGGTGACGGGGTGGCCACCTGGAGCCGGCGGGGCGATGTCGTGCCCCACATGGCCGACGCCCTGGGTGCGGTGCCCGGCGGAGCCGGGGTGGTCGTCGCCCACTCCATGGGCGCCAATGTGCTGCTGGAGTTCCTTGACCGGCGGCTCCGTCAGGGTGTCGACCCGTTCGCCGAGTTCGGCATTCGCGCCCTGGTGCTGGTGTCCCCCTTCTACCGGCGCACGCCCGAGGAGTTCGACTGGGAGACCCTGACCTCGTCCATCGGCGGGTTCGACAGTCTCATGGCCGAGGGCATCCGGGTGCACTCCGGGGAACGCCTCCCGGAGGAGGACCGGCATGCCCTGGGCGAGCGGGTCCGGGACCGGGTCGGCCCGTACGGGTGGCTGAGGTTCTTCGAGACGTACCTGGCCACGCCCCGGCTGGCCACCGGACTGTTCACCGTGCCCTGCCTGGTGGTAGCGGGCGAGCACGACTTCGCAGCACCGCCGGAGGAGGGCCGACGCCTTGCGGCCGACCTGCCGGACGCCGAGTTCCGCCTCCTGCCGGACTGCGGTCACTTTCTGATGATCGAACAGGCGCAGCGTTTCGCTGCGGTCGTCGGTCAGTTCGTCAGCACGTCGTCGGCCGCGTGCCCGCCCAGCGGCACCGGCCTCAGAGCATCAGGGGAGCACGATCGATGACCACCGTGACCGAAAGCGCCGTCAAGACGCTCCTGACCAGTGAGACGACCGCGTCGCTGCGTACCCGCTACGAGGGTTCCAACATCTGCACCTGGATCGGCTTCAAGCACATCAACTACCTGGTCGAGGAAGCCATCCTGTACCACTTCGCCGCCGCGGGCCTGCCGGCCCGTGCGCTCTACGCGGAGCACGGCCTCGGCGTTGACCTCGTCGACCTCGACACCCGCATCCTGACCGCGCTGTACATGGACGAGACCGTCGTCGCCAAGGTCGTTCCGTCGGCCGGGGACGACGACTTCATCTCCTTCACGGTGGCGCTGCACGCCGAACGGGACGGCGACCCGGACACCAAGGCGATCACCGCCAAGGCGAAGGTCGTCCTGCGCTCCGACAGCTACGTCGAGGAGGCCGGCGAGCCGCCGGCCGCGCTCGCCCGGTTCGTCAGCCACCGCCTGAGCACCCCCGTCACCCACCTGCCCGAGCTCCCCGACCTGTCCGGTGTCGACCTGTCGGCGGACAACACCGCGCTGTCGTCCGGTCGTGGGACCACCGGGCCCGACCCGGTCCTCGACCTGCTGACGGCCGGCACCAACTCCTTCGGCTGGAAGTGGCGGATCCCCTACCCCTACTGCCACTTCTCCGAGCGCCTGCAGATGTCCAGCTACCTGCGGCAGATGGAGGAGGTCGTCGACCTCTTCCTCGCCGACCGCGGCATCTCCGTGAAGTCCCTGCTGGACGAGCGCCGGTGGATCCCCGCCTGCCCCCACTCACGGATCCAGATCATCGACGAGGCGCTGATGGAGGAGGAGCTCTACACCATCTACACCGTCGAGAACATCTTCAAGGACTTCACCTACACCTCCCGCATGGACTGCTACGTGGTGCGCGACGGCAAGCTCGTCCAGACTGCTACCGGAAAGGTCACCCACGGCTACGCCAAGATCGACAACCGGCGCGACTGGAACCTGGTCACCTTCGACGAGCGGGTCTCGAAGGCGCTCCGCGGCGAAGCCTGAACGACGTGATGAACGCACCTGAGAAGAACGCCGGCCCCGTGGCGTACTTGCTGATCGAGAGCCAGGCCGCCGCCCCGCCGGACGGTACCGGGTTCCGGCGCGACGCGGTGACCCAGGCACGCCTGGGCCACTCCGTGGTGCTGTTCCTCATCCAGGACGCCGTGGCCCTGGCCCTCCCGGGCCGCTCGGAGGAGCTCGAAGCCCTGCTGGAGGCCGGTGGCCGCGTGTGGGCGGACGATTTCTCGCTCGCCCAGCGGGGGCTCGACGGCGGCACCCTGATGCCCTCGGTGCGCCGTACGGACATGGACGCGGTGGCCGAAGCGGTCCTCGACCCCGCCGTGAAGGTCGTGTGGCACTGATGGCCCGCCGGATTCCGAGGACCGACGTGCTGCTCATCCTCATGGGCGCACCGCACGAGTCGGACCAGGTGACGAGCGTGCTGCGGCTGGTCCAGGCGATGCTGGAGCGCGGCGGACGGGTACAGGTGTGGGCATGCGGCCACGCCACCCTGCTCACGCAGCAGGCACTGGGCGAGAACAAGCCGCGCAACTTCGCGGACTGGACCGCCTCCTACCCGACCACGGCCACGCTGGTGCGGGAGATGCTGGCGGCCTTCCCCGACCAGCTCTACTGGTACGGCTGCCGGTTCTGCAGCGACGACCGGGGAGCCCACGCCCATCTCCCGGAGGTCGTCATGCGCGGGCCCTCCGCCTTCGCCGCCAACAGTGCCGCAGCCGACAAGACGCTGATGGTCGGAGTGATCTGAGATGCCGGACCAGGAGAACCAGGCACCCGAACGGGCCCGCGTACTGGCCATCGTGGAGCGCGCCTACCGGGGTTCCGTGGAGAAGCAGTTCGTGGACGCCCTGTACCTGGCGTCCGAGCTGCATCGCCAGCTGGGCGGGATGGACATCCTGCTCCGCGGTCAGGCCGTGACCTACGCGGCCCGCGATGCCCGGGTGCCGGCGCTGCGGCTCGGCGCCCGGGTGGTCGACACGCTCACGGATCCGCGCGCTGACGTGCGGACACTGCTCGATGCCGGGCTGCGTGTGTACGCCGAGGAACCCGGTCTGGCCGCGTACGGCCTTGAGGACCAAGACCGTCTCCTGGACGGCGTGCAGAGGATTTCCGCGGACGAGGCAGCCGCCCGGTGGGCCGCCTACCGGATGGTGTGTTTCTTGTGAAAGGTGACGGAGCAGACATGAGTGGGGCTACAGCTCTCAGGAATCGACCGGTCATCACCGCCTGGTCGGCGGTGTCGCCCTTCGGCATCGGCCGCGCCGCCTTTGCCGATGGTCTCAAGGAGCGCCGCCGGGCGGCCGCGCCGCTGGACCGGGAGCAGTGGCAGGCGGCGGGCGACACCGCCTGCCTGGTACCCGGCTTCGACATCCGTGCAGTGCTCGGCAAGAAGGGCACTCGGTCCATGGACCGGGTCACCGGTCTCGCGGTCACCGCGGTGAGCCGGCTGCTCGACGACGCGCCGCGCAACCGGGAGGTGGCCACCGGTAAGGACGCGGCGCTGGTCCTGGGCACCACCACCGGCAGTGTGCAGAGCCAGATGGACTTCACCCGGGACTCGTTCACCGGGGAGAAGCCGTACTTCGTCGACCCGGCGCGCTTCCCGAACGCCGTCATGAACTGCGCGGCCGGACAGAGCGCGATCTGGCATCAGCTCAAGGGTCCCAACACCACCATCGCCGGCGGTCACGCGGCCGGCCTGTACGCCCTCAACTACGCCCGCCGACTCCTGCACTTCGGCCGTGCCCGGACCGTGCTGTGCGGCGCGGTGGAGGAGTTCTCCCATGCCCGGTCGTGGCTGGACGAGCACACCCGCGACCCACTGGGTGACGGCCCCGCGACGCCGGCGGGGGAGGGCTGCGGCCTGCTGCTGATCGAGCAGGGCGGCACCGGCGACCCGGACCAGCCGGTGCTCGCCGAGGTCCTGGCCGTGAGCATGGGGACCGCTCTGGGCGGTGGAATCCACACCGCGCTGGCCGCCGGCCTCACCCGGGCACTGCACCGCGCCCAGGTGCGTCCCGAGGAGATCTGGGCGGTCTCGACCAGTGAGGCACCGGGCCGGGCCGGCGAGCAGGAACGCGCGGCGGTCGAGGAGGCCACCGTCGGGGCGACGCCCCTGCACCTGACGCAGACGTCGCTGATCGGCGACACCGGGGCCGCTGCGGCCGCCTTCCAGGTGGCCGGTGTGCTGGCGCACGCCGAGGGGAACCCCGAGGCGGCCGGCAAGGTCGCCCTGGTCACCTCCGTCGACCGGGACGGAGCCGTCGGCTGCGCCCTCCTCCGCCTCGGCTGACCACTGACCCACCATCGCTACGGACGGACATAGCCATGACCATCACGCAGACGGATTCCGCCGGCCCCCTCGCGTCGCTGGACAAGGAGGACCTGCGCGCCACCGTCGCGCACGTCCTCGACATCGACACCGAAGAGCTGGCGGACGACGCCGGGTTCATCGAGGATCTCGGGGTCGACTCGCTCGTCGCCCTGGAGGTGGTGGTCGTGCTGGAGAAGAAGTACGCCGTGCGCCTCGGCGAGGACGAGCTGCGCCGGATCACCACGCTGGACAACGCCCACCAGGTGCTGCTCGGAAAGCTCTCCCCCGCATGAGCGGGGTACGGCAGGCGAGCCCCGTCGTCGCGGAGGTGGAGGTCGTCCGACCCCCGTCGTCCGACGACCGGGGTCGGGTGAGCGCGGCAACGACGGTCACCGTCGGCGAGGACGAGACGGTTCTGCCCGGTCACTACCCGGGCTTCCCCATCTTCCCCGGAGTCTGCGTGATCGAGTGCGTGCATCTGAGCGGGTTGCGGACCCCGCCGCCGGGCGCCGGCCGCCTGGAGCTGTCCGGGGTGGACTCCGCCCGGTTCCTCAGCCCGGTCTTCCCCGGCGACCGGGTGGAGGTGGACCTGACGTGGACCGGTGGGTCCGGCACGTGGAAGTGCGCCGCCAGGGTCACCACCGTCCGCGGTGCCGCGGCCCAGGTGCGGCTGTTCTTCACCGACCGAGGAGGCAGGGCGGCATGACCGGACAGCTGGAGATCCGCAAGGTGCTGCCGCACCGGTTCCCGATGCTGCTGGTGGACCGGGTGACGGACATCGTGCCGGGCGAACGGATCACTGCCGTGAAGGCGGTCACCTGCAACGAGCCCTGGTACCAGCGGCTCGGCCCGGAGGCGGCCGCGGAGGACTACGCGTACCCGTCGGTGCTGCTCATGGAGTCCTGGTGCCAGTCGGCCGGCCTGCTGGCCACCTGGGAGTCGCCGAACCCCGATGTGCTCGACGGGAACGTCATGCTCTTCGGGAGCGTATCCGGACTGCGATACCACCGCCCGGTACTGCCGGGCGAGGTCCTGGAGCACCGGGCGGCCATCTCCCGTGTGCTCGGCGACAACGTGATCATCGAAGGGGAGAGCCGGGTCGGCGGTGAGCCCGTGATGACGGTGGCGAGCGCGGTGATGGCCTTCCGCCCGGCCGACGAGCTGCGTCCCCCCGGCCCCGCACCCGCCTGACGACTGCACCGCCTGCCGGCCGGTGCGGTCGGCCGAAACGTTTTTGGAGAGCCCATGGCACAGAACGAATCCCGGGTCGCGCTGGTCACCGGCGGTTCGCGGGGAATCGGCCGCGCGAGCGTGCTGCGACTGGCGCGGGACGGATACGACGTCGCCTTCTGCTACCAGTCGAACGAGGCTGCCGCCCGTGAACTGGAGAAGGAGGTGCAGGAGACCGGCGTGCGGGTCCTGAGCCGCCGGGTGGACGTCCGCGACATCGCGCTGGTCCGCGAGCTGGTCGCGGAGACGGAGGACGCGCTCGGCTCCATCGACGTGGCCGTCACCGCTGCCGGTATCACGCGGGACAACCCCCTGCTGCTGATGAAGGACGAGGAGTGGCACGACGTCCTGGACGTCAATCTGGACGGCGTCTACAACGTCTGCCGGTCCGTCGTCTTCGGCATGATGAAGCGCAAGAGCGGCGCCATCGTCAACATCTCGTCGGTGGCGGGCGTCTACGGAAACGCCACGCAGAGCAACTACTCGGCCTCCAAGGCGGGGATCATCGGCTTCTCCCGCGCCCTGGCCAAGGAGGTCGGCCGCTACGGCATCCGTGCCAACGTGGTCGCACCCGGCTTCATCGACACGGACATGACGTCCGTGCTCACCGGCCAGGTGAAGGACAAGGCGCTCGAGTCGGTACCACTGGGCCGGCTGGGCCGGGCCGACGAGGTCGCCGACCTCGTGTCCTACCTCGTCTCGGACCGTGCCGGCTACGTCACGGGCGCCGTCTTCCAGATCGACGGCGGCATCACCATCTAGCACCGGATCCGACCGAGGAGGTCGTGTTGGCCGTCAAACCACCCCGCTGGTACTTCTCCCTGCGCAGCCCCTATTCCTGGCTCGCCTACCGGGAGCTGACCGAGAACGCCCCGGACGTGGCGGACGCGGTCGAGTGGCGCCCGTACTGGGAGCCGGACGAGGAGAGCGCCCGGCTCCTGGCCCAGGAAGGCATCCGGCTGCCCTACGTGCCCATGTCCAAGGAGAAGCACCTCTACATCCTGCAGGACGCCAAGCGGCTGGCCACGGAGCGGGGCCTGTCCATCGCCTGGCCGCTCGACACCGCGGCGACCAACTGGGACGTCTCCCACCTGGCCTACCTGGTCGCCGAGGACGCCGGCCGCGGGCGCGACTTCATCGCCGCCGTGTACCGGGCCCGTTGGGAGCGAGGCATGGACGTCTCCGACCGGGCGACCATCGCCGCGATCGGGGAGGAGCTGGGACTGGATTCCCAGGTCCTGGCGAACGCGGCCGACGACCCGGGCGTCCGGCGGCGGGGCCTGGAGGCCCTGCGGCTGGTCGCTCGCGACGGCGTGTTCGGCGTGCCGTTCTTCATCCACCGGCACGACAAGTTCTGGGGCTCGGACCGGCTGTCCGGCTTCATCGCGAGCGTCCGGGCGCAGGCCGAGCCGGCCGGGACCCGTCCGGTGCCCGACCCCGAGGTGCAGCCGGACCTGCTGGTGCCCGCCGGTGACGCCGGTCACGCCGGCGGTTGCGGCTAGGACCTTCAGCCCCCCAACAGTCAGTTCTTCCACGAAAGGAATCACGACGTGAGCAACCCCTTTGAGGACGAGACCGCCAGCTACTACGTGCTCGTCAACGACGAGCTGCAGCACTCGCTGTGGCCCGCGTTCGCAGAGATCCCCGCCGGCTGGACCGTCGTCCACGGTCAGGACAAGCGCCAGGCGTGCCTCGACTACATCAACGAGAACTGGACCGACATGCGGCCCAAGAGTCTCGTCGAGGCGATGGGCTGACGCCCCGGGTTCACCGGCATCAAGGGGCTCGACGCCACTGCGTCGGGCCCCTTGACCGCAACCGGACGACTTGTACGAGAAGTGTTGCGGGCGCTCGCCGGACGGGATAAAAGGCTGCGGCAGATGCGCGCGCCGCACGAACTTCTCCGGCCCTCCAGCTTGCATGAAGCTGACAGTCCGGGTCCACCCCGGAGGGTTCGGTCTACTGTTGTGGCTTTCGGCTACGCATCTCCTTTTGCACACCGAGGGAACGCCTCCATGTCCGCGTTGGCAGTCATGAGTATCGACGACATATCCCTCGGGCTGATCGTCGTGCTGATAGCCGTGGCTTCGTTCGTCGTTGTCGTCCTTGGCTTCTCGGCAGTCTCCCGGCGGTTGCTCGGCGTCCGGGTCGGCCCGTTGCGCGCGCTTGGCGCCGGCCTGGTGGGCCTGGGTGCCATGGTCGCCTCCAAGCCGATGATGCGGAGCGGCCAGGGCATGGGCGCGCTCTTCAGCCTCCAGTTCGCGCTTGCCGTGCTCGCTGCGATGGGCACCCTCGTACTGGTCGAGGTGTTTCTCCCCTACGGCAGCTGGGCCTGGCCCGTCCAGGCATGGCGCGCCATGAGCGGCCGGATCGACCGTACGCGCCGCTACGCACAGATCAGCCGCATCTTCATGCGGCACGGCCTCAGCCGTCTGCTGCGTGGCCGCACGGGTCTGGAGCGGGCCCTGCAGCCCGGTGAGTTCGGCGAGAGGACCGCCAGGTCCCTGCGGCTCGCCCTGGAGGAGTGCGGCGGAGCACTCATCAAGCTGGGCCAGGTCCTGTCCACCCGGCGCGACCTGCTGCCCCCGCACTTCATCGAAGAGCTCAGCCGCCTCCAGAGCGCCGTGCCCGCGGCGCCCTGGCCGGAGGTGGAGGCGGTCCTCCGTGAGGAGCTGGGCAGGCCGGTCGAGGACGTCTTCGAGTGGATCGAGCACGTGCCGCTCGCGGCCGCGTCCATCGCTCAGGTGCACCGCGCCAAACTGCGCGACGGCTCCACCGTCGCCGTCAAGGTTCAGCGCCCCGGCATCCGTGACGCGGTCAGGCGCGACCTCGATGTCGTCATCGCGGTCACCCGCAGCCTCCAGAGCCGCGTCCGGTCCGCGCCTGCCCTGGGACTCAAGGAGTTGGGCGACGGCTTCTCCCGATCGGTGGAGGAGGAGCTGGACTTCCGCATCGAGGCCCGCAACTCCGTTGCGGTCGCGAGCTCCTGCGGAGGGCTCGAACCTGAGGCACCGGTACGGATCCCGCGGGTGTACGCCGAGTTCAGTTCGGCCAGAGTCCTGGTGCAGGAGTGGCTCAAGGGCGTCACCCTCGACCGCGCGGGAGCCTCCGCCGACACCAAGGGACTGGACCGCCGGGAGCTCGCCCGCACCGCCTTCGCCGCGGTGCTGCGTCAGATCCTCAGCGCCGGCGTCTTCCACGCCGATCCTCACCCGGGCAACATGCTGCTGCTCGACGACGGGCGGATCGGGCTGCTCGACTTCGGCTCGGTGGGTCGTATCGACCCTTCGGTCCGGCTGGCCATTCAGGAGATGCTGGTGGCCGTGGACCGTGGCGACCCGGCCGGCCTGCACGATGCGCTGATCGCTCTGCTGGGCACCCGGGCGACGAGCAACGAAGAACTGATGCCCGACACGCGCCTGCTGGAGCGCGAGCTGGGCCAGTTCATGGCCCAGCACCTGGGGTTCGGAGCCCGTCCCGACACCGAGATGTTCACCGCGCTGTTCCAGATCTTCGCCCGCTTCGCGCTCGCGGTGCCACCGGAGGTCGCCGCGGTGTTCCGGGCGCTGGCCACCATCGAAGGCACGCTGAGTCAGCTCGCCCCCGACTTCAACATGCTCGACGAGGCGCGGGCAGTGGCCGCCGGCCTGCTCACCGACCAGCTGAAGTTCAGGACCAGGGGTTCATGGGGGCAGGAGGAAGGGGGGCTCGCGTCCGACGTCTCCTCCTTGGCGCGGGGGGCGGTCCAGGAGATCCTCTCCGTCGTGCCGATGCTGCGCCGGTTGCCGCGCAGGGTGGACCGCGTCAGCGCCTCGCTGGAAGAGGGACGACTCGCGGTCCGTGTGCGGGTGCTCGCCGACGAGCGGGAGCGGCGCTTCGTCTCCGGACTCATCCACCAGATCACCGTCACGTTGCTGGCCGCCTGCACCGGGCTGATGGGGGTGCTGCTGGTGGTGTTCGGCACCGGACGCGGCCCCCATGTCAACAAGGACATGGAGCTGTTCCCACTGCTCGGCTACCAGGTGCTCGTGGTGAGCGCGATTCTCATGCTCCGGGCGTTGTACACGGCAATGCGGCGGCCGACCTCCTAGGCCACATGCCCCCATTCGCCCCTCCCGGGACGCGGGAACGACGAGGGAGCCGAGCTGCAGCTTCCTGCAAAGGCCATTGCCTCTGTACTTCGAATGAGCTGTTATGGAGTGGACATTACCGAGGCTCGGTGCTGCGGTGCGGGACTTCGGTGAGGCGGGGTTTGTGGCACGCTGGAAAGACAGGGGGAGCTATGCACGAGCGTGAGTTCCGCGCTTTCGTGTCCGTGGCAGAGATCGGGCGCATGGACCAGGCAGCGAAAGAGCTGGGGTATTCGCAGCCTGCTATTAGCTATCAGATCAAATGCCTGGAGCAGATGCTAGGCGCCAAACTCTTCATCCGTAATTCGACGGGAGCCAGCCTCACGCGGGAAGGCCGGATGATACTGCCGTCCGCCAGGGCTGTTCTTACTCTCATCGACAGCATGAAGGGCGTCTGCGTGGTGTGAGTAAGAGGGGCTTCGGAGAGCGGGGCCGAAGCCCCTTCACTCATATCGGTGTCTCCTGCCGCACCCAGCCGTTGGCGTCCAGCAGGCGGCGCACACCTGCCACGGAGGCCGGTTCCACGAGCAGCTCGACCAGACCGCTGGGTTGGTCGAGCGAGTGCTCGATCCGTACGTCCTCAATGTTGACTCCCGCCTCGCTCACCGCGGAGAACAATCGCGCGAGCGCCCCGGGCTGGTCCGGAACGGCCACCGGGACCGCGACGTACTCGGCGGGTTGCGAGCGCTGTTTGTGCGGTACGCGGGCCCGTCCCCGGTTGCCGCGGCGCAGCATCTCCTCCAGTTCGCCGGCGGCCTGTCGGCGCACCTCGTCGTCCGCACTGCGCTGGGCGCGCAGAATGGCGATCAGGCGGTCCAGGTCCAGCGCGTATGCCTCCAGGACCTCGGCCACCGCGTCGGCGTTCGCCTCCAGGATGTCCCCCCAGAGCCGGGGTTCACCCGCGGCGATGCGGGTGACATCACGCAGCCCTTGGCCCGAGACCCGGATGTGCTCGCTCTCGGCGTCCTCCAGGCGGGCCGCCATCATCGAGGAGATCAGGTGGGGGGCGTGCGAGGTCAGGGCGACAGCGCGGTCGTGCGCAGCGGTGTCCATGATGACCGGGACGCCACCGCACAACGACACCAGTTCCAGACCGCGGTTGAGTGCCGACCGGTCGGTGCGCGACGAGGGCGTCAGGACCCACGGACGACCCTCGAACAGGTCGGAGCGGGCGGCCAGCGGCCCCGAGCGCTCACCGCCGGCCAGCGGGTGGCCGCCGATGTAGCTGGACGGATCGCCGCCCGCCGCGGCAACTTCCTCGTGCGGCCGTGATTTGACGCTGGCGACGTCGGTGTAGACGTGCGCCAGACTCTCGGACTGGCAGCGGGCGAGCACGGCGCCGATGTGCGCGGGCGGTACCGCGAGGACGGCGAGGTCCACGGGGGCGGAGGGCGGCCGGAGGGTGCCTGCGCCCAGCGCCTCGGCGGTCCGGGCCGCGGTCGTGTCCGTGTCGTCCAGGTGGACCATGACGCCGCGCCGGCTCAGCGCCAGGGCGATGGATGTCCCTATGAGACCGGTCCCGACGACTGCCGCGGTCCTCACGCGGTACCTCCCGGTACGGACGGGGGGCCGGCCGGTCGTGCGGTCTCCTCCCGGACGAAGTCCGCGAGCCGTGCGATGCCCTCCTCGATCTCCTTGTGGCTGAGGTAGCTGAAGGACAGCCGCATCGCCCGTTCCCCGCCGCCGTCCGGATGGAAGTAGGACATCGGCGTCCAGATGACGCCGTGGCCCTGGGCGGAGCGCAGCAGCGCGGCGTTGTCCGCGACGAAGGGGACCTCGACCGAGAGGAAGAAGCCGCCGCGGGGTTCGTTCCAGCTGATGCCCGCCGTGCGGCGCAGGTCCTCCGGGAAGTGCCGCTCCAGCTGTTCCAGCGTCACCCGCAGGGCCTCGCCGTAGTGCTCGGCGGCCGCCGAGTTGACGTCGCTGAGGCGGCCGTCGGCGGCCAGCAGCGCGCCCGCGACGGCCGCCTGGCTCAGCGCCGGGGTGTTCACCGTGACCATGCTCTTGATCTTCGCGAGCTCGTCGGCGAGGAGACTGTGCGCCCCCGAGGCGTCGAGCACCTGCTGGTCGGCCACGACGAATCCGATGCGGGCGCTGGGGAAGACCGACTTGGAGTACGAACCGATGTGCACCACACGGCGGCCGCGGTCCAGCGACTTCAGGGTGGGCTGCTGTGTGCCGGGGCTGACCACCCGGTAGGGGCTGTCCTCGATGATGAGCAGGTCGTGCCGCGCCGCCACCTCCAGCAGGTCCGCACGGGCCTGTCGGGAGATGGTGCTGCCCGAGGGGTTCGCGTGGTCCGGCACCAGGTAGAAGGCCCGGGGCCGTCGTCCAGCGGCCTTCTCTGCCCGGACAGCGGCCTCGAGGTCCGTCGGGTCGATGCCGGCGTCCCGTTCCTCGACGGTGCGTATGCGCAGGTCGAGCAGCCGGGCGGCACCGGTGATGCCTACGTAGCAGGGGCTGGCGACCAGCAGGACGTCCCGCGGGCCGGCGAATAGGGCGCGCAGCGTGAGCAGCATGCCCTCCTGGGCGCCCACCGTCACCACGATCGACTCGGGCGGGACGTCGACGCCCTCGTCGACGCGCAGCGATTCGGCGATGAGTTCGCGGATGATGCCGGCCGTCGGACCGTACTGGTACATGGCGGTCCGGACGGTGTCGGCCGAGGCCCCGTCGGCCGTCAGCTGGTCGAGGTAGCGGCGGACGTGACCGAAGATCTCCTCGGTGTCGAAGAGGCCCTCATACGGTCGGCCGGGGGCGAACGAGACGGCGTCGGGGAACCGGCTCGTGATCTCGTTCAGGAAGTTCATGGTGTCCAGCACGGGGTCGGACACACTGCCATGCAGTTCCTCTTTGCGCAGGGCGCCCCCCGGCACGGGCGGCAGGACGCCCGTGGCGACCGCCGGGGTCAGGAGAGGGGCGCCGGCGTCGGCGACGGTGGTGGTCCCCGTCAGCGTCATGGCCTCCGCAAGCTCGTCGACGACCGTCTGCAGCACGTGCGCCGCGCCCTCCTGCCCGGCCACGGCCAGGCCGTGCAGCACTGGGCGGCCCAGGAGCACGGCGTCGGCTCCCAGTGCGAGCGCCGCGAGGACGTCGGTGCCCCGGCGGACCCCGCCGTCCAGGAGCAATGCGCAGCGGCCGTTCACCGCGGCGTGGACCTCTGCGAGGACGTCGAGCGTGGCGAGGCAGCCGTCCAGTTGGCGGCCGCCGTGGTTGGAAACCACGATGCCGTCGACGCCCGCGGCGATCGCACGGGTGGCGTCCTCGGCCGTCATGATTCCCTTGACCAGGACGGGAAGCCGGCTGACCGACCGCAGCCAGTCCACCACCGACCAGTCGAGGCGGGGATCCAGTTCCGTCCGGCTGTGCTGTGACGGTGAGGAGTAGTCGGAGTCCGCCGGGAGATTGGCGGGAGCGATGTGGGGCGGCAGCCGGAAGTCGTTGCGCAGGTCGCGCAGCCGACGGCCCAGGCGCGGGGTGTCGACCGTCAGAACCAGCGCCTCGAAGCCCGCGTGCTCCGCGTCCTCGATGAGCTGCCGTGTCGTGTCGCGGTCACGGAAACAGTAGACCTGCAGCCAGAGGGGGGCGGAGCCGGCCTGCGCGATCTCCTTGAAGGTCTGCCCTGCGAACGTGCTCACGACGAAGGGGAGCCCGGCGGCACCCGCGGCGCGGGCGGTGGCGGTCTCGCCGTCGGGGTGGACCAGTGTGTGGTAGGCAATGGGCGCCACGGCCAGCGGCGCCGCCCACCTTCGCCCCAGGACGGTGGTGGACAGATCGGACTCACCCGCACCGGTCAGGACGCGGGTGCGCAGGCGCACTCCGTCGAATGCCCGCAGGTTGGCGGCGAGCGTGCGCTCCTGCCCGGCGCCGCCCTCGATGAAGTCCCACACCGCGGGGTCGACGCGGTCGCGTGCCCGCACGGCGTACTCGTCGAGCGACAGCGGCCGCGGCGAGCCGTCGGGGAAGCCGGGGCCGGTCACGAGGTGGCCGTCCGGGCGCGCTCCACGGCTTCGTAGAGGGCGCGGATGTTGGAGCTTCCGAAGCCCTGGGCGCCGTGTCGCTGGATGAGCTCGAAGAAGAGCGTGCGCCGCTCGAAGGGAGAGCGGGTGAAGAGCTGCAGAAGGTAGCCCCACTCGTCGCGGTCGGCCAGCACATGGGTCTTGCGCAGGTCGGCGATCGTCTCGTCGAGACCCGAGATCCGTTCCGCGAGTGCGTCGTAGTACGTCTCGGGGGTCTGCAGGAACTCGACGCCGCGGGCGCCGAAGTCCAGGACGGCCGGCACGATCTCGTCGACGAGGAAGGCGAGGTGCTGTACGCCCGCGCCGCCGTTGCGGTGGAGGAACTCGTCGATCTGACCCGGCTTCTTCGTGGGGTCGGGCTCGATGATGGTGAAGGTGATCCCTGCGGAGGGGCTGCGCACCACGATGGAGTCCATGGCCTGCTCGCCGACGGCGACGTATTCGGTGTAGTACTGCTCGAAGCCGAAGCCGTCGATGTAGTAGCGGACCACATCGTGCAGCGTTCCCGCTTCGAGACAGACCGCGATGTGGTCGAGGCGCTGGAGTTCGGGTGCCTCATCGCCCTGGTTGACGGGCTCGGGGTCCACCAGCCAGTCACGTCCGGCGGGGAGTCCGCCGGCCTCACCTGCGGAGCGCTGGACGAGGGTGTGGCGGACACCCCCGAATCCCGAGACCACCGGGATACCGGAGCCACCGGCCGTCAGATCGCGGGCGCCGGCGGCGAGTGCGCCGTCCCTGGCTGCGCCGGGGTCCTCGCAGGCGAAGGCGATATCGGCTATGCCGTCACCGTGCGCGGAAAGGAATTCTTCCGTCCCGGGCCCTGACGTGATCACGAGCTGGACGTTGTTCTGGCGGAGCAGCGTCGAGTCCAGGTCACCGGCGCGGGATCGCGCCTTCCGGTGAAAACCGAATCTGGACACGAAATAGTCCGTGGTCTTCTGCCGGTCGCTGGTGTAGATCTCGATGTACTCGACGTCATGCGCGGTCACGTTGTTCCCCATCCGACGGTTGTCTGGCCGGCTGTCGCTTCACCCTCCGGACGCGAAAGGGTGGGCCGGGTCGGCTCGTATGTACGACTCGTGAAATTCGATGTGGCTTGGCCGGTGCCGGGCGTCTGCGCGACGACCTGCTCCGGGGTGGTGCCGGACCGCGCCGGGTGGAGCGCCGTCATGTGGTCGGGCAGCCGGGACCACACGTCGGGCGTGTAGAAGTGGCCGCCGGGCAGCCATGCCGCTTCGACGCCGGTCGTGCCGAGTCGGCGCCACCTGTCCGGGACGCCCGCGTCCGCGTCGTCGTCCTTGCCGAGCAGGACCTGGATCGGCACGCCGATCCGTTCGCCGGAGCGGTACCTGTAGGTGTCCATGACGCGCATGTCGGCCCGGAGGATCTCCACGGCGATCTGCAGGATCTCGGGGTCCTCCTGCACTCCCGCCGGCAATTGGCCGTTCGTACGCATCCAGGCGACGAGCTGCTCGTCGCTGTCGTGGACGGTGGGCGGCGACTTCGCCGACTCCTGCCGGCGCGTCGGGGCGTCCGCCGCGGAGACGACCAGCGCCCGCGGCGGCGCGATGCCTTCGCACTCCGCCCGGCGCGCAAGGTCGAAGGCGACCCAGGCCCCCATGCTGTGCCCGAACAGCACGTAAGGACGCCAGGCGATGTCCCGGACCGCGGCCAGGGCGTCGGAGAGAAGCTCGTCCCAGTCGCGGGCGAAGGGGGTGGTGAAGCGTCCCTCCCGCCCCGGATAGCAGTAGAGAACCAACTCGACGTCCTCCGGCAGGCAGTGTGTCCAGGACCGGAAGGACGTCGTGCCGCCACCGCAGAAACTCATGCACAGCAGCGTCCGTGTGGCGCGTGGACGCGGCAGCGGTCGGATCAGAGACCTTGGCACCGGAGCTCCCTGCGGAGGTGGGGGATGGCGCAAGCGAATGTACCTTCCGCGGATAAGCGTCGCCGTGCTGCGGCAAGAATTCTTCGATATCACGGACGGTCTTGGTGCCAGGGTGACGGCGGACGGTGCGACAGTTCATCCGGAGAGGCGGAAAAAGCTGCGCCGAATTAACCCCTCCGGTGAGGAGGTGGAGATTATGGGGACGTCTGGCCCGTCGTGGCAATGGTTTATTCAATTCTCTTCATTCAAATCTCCCAAGTGTTTCCGCCGGTCACCGTCGGCGGCCGGAGGCGTCTTCGTCAGGAAGGTGTGGGTGTGGGCGTCGTCGGTCGACCGGCCCCGCCACCCCGTGTCGTGACGCTACGGTCACGCAAAGTAGCGGGATCCGGTTCCACAACTGAATTTTCGATACGGGCTGTTGGGCGGCGCTCCCCTTGCAAAAGATGGTGGTCCGATAGCCGAACAAGCGGGTGACCGCTGGAGCGGAGCGGCCCGAATCCACCGCGGTCTGTCGGTTTGTGACCAGCGGACACTGATATCGAGAGGCCCTGCTGTGGAGACCATCCGCGTCGAAGAGCTGAGCAAGTCGTATGCGAAGACCCAAGCGCTGTCCGAGGTGAGCTTCACCGCCCGGGCCGGCACCGTGCTCGGGCTGCTGGGCCCGAACGGATCGGGCAAGACGACGACGGTGCGCATCCTTTCAACCCTGATGCGCCCGGATTCCGGGCGCGCCTGGATCGACGGTCACGATGTCGTGGCGCAGCCGCACCACGTGCGCTCGGTGATCGGCCTCACCGGACAGTACGCCGCGGTGGACGACGAACTGTCCGGGCAGCAGAATCTGGAGCTGATCGCCCGGCTGCTGGGATCGTCCCGCACGGCGGCGCGCGCCCGGGCGACGGAACTGATCGAGAGGTTTCGTCTGGAAGGGGCGGCCCGCCGCCTTGCCAAGACCTACTCCGGCGGCATGCGCCGCCGGCTCGACGTGGCCGCCAGTCTGGTGGGCGGCCCCCGGGTGCTGTTCCTGGACGAGCCGACGACCGGCCTCGACCCGCGCAGCCGCAACGAGGTCTGGACGCTGGTGCGCGAACTGGTCGGGGACGGGGTGACGGTCCTGCTCACCACGCAGTACCTGGAAGAGGCCGACCACCTGGCGAACGACCTGGTGGTGCTGGACCAGGGCCGCGTGGTGGCCACGGGCACCCCCATCGGACTGAAGGCCCGTGTCGGCGGGCTCGCCCTGCAGGTCCGGGTCGAGGACCCGGATCGCTGCGCGCAGGCCGCCGAGTACGTCACCGCCGCAACGGGTGTGGAGGCGACCGTCGACCAGGACACGGGCCTGATCGGCGCTCCGGTCGGAGACGTCAAGGCGTTGCGCCGGCTGGCCGAGCAACTGGAGACCGCCGACATCCCGTTCGTCGAACTGGGGCTGCGGCAGGCCACCCTCGACGAGGTCTTCTTCGCCCTGACCGGCCGCAACGCGCAGTCCGCCGGCCCGGACCCGGTATCGGCTGGGACCACCGAAAGGAACCCCCGATGAGCAGCACCGAGCACAGCGCCCCGGCTGTGCCGCACCCGAACGCGGCCCGCGGCACACTCCTGAGCCAGACGTTGATCCTGGCCGGCCGTAACCTCACCAAGTTGCGCACCTCACCACAGATCGTGGTGTTCAGCGTCCTGCAACCCATCATCATGATGATGCTCTTCATGGTCCTCTTCGCCGGCGCCGTCTCCGGAAGCCAGGCGAAGTACCTGCAATTCCTGCTGCCCGGAATGCTCGCGCAGAACGCCGCTTTCATGGTCACCACAGTGGGTCAGGCCATCAACAGCGACATGGAGAAGGGCATCTTCGACCGGTTCCGGAGCCTGCCCATCGCCAGGCCGGCGCCGCTGGTGGCGCACATCCTCGGTGACATGCCGCGTCAGGCGGCCGCCACGGTCGTCATCCTCCTCTTCGGTGTCTGCGTGGGATTCCGGGTCCACACCGACCCGCTCTCCGTCGGTCTGGCCGTGCTCCTGGTTCTCCTGGTGTCGTTCGCCTTCTCGTGGATCGCCCTGACGATCGGCCTGGTCGCGGACAAGCCCGAGTCGGTCAACATGCTCGTGATGATCCTGCTGTTCCCCATGGCGTTCGGCAGCAACACCATGGTCGCCACCGACACCCTTCCGGGGTGGCTCCAGGCATGGGCCAAGATCAACCCGGTCACGCACCTGACCGATGCCGTCAGGGCGCTGCTCACGGGCCCGGCGTCCGATGCCGGCTCGGCGGTGGGCGCCACGTTGCTCGCGTGCGGCGTGGTGTTCGCGGTGTTCGTCCCCCTGGCCATCCGCGCGTACTCGCGCCGACTGTAAGTGCCGCCGTCGGCCCCGGACCTGGTGAATGCCCAGGCTCCGCGGGCGCCGTCCGGTTTCCGATCTGGATCACCCACCATCTTGTCCACTGCAGAAGGGGACGTTGACGTGCTTAGCGAGACCTCGGTGCGCACCGCGAGCGAAGGCGAAGGAGCGGTCGGCCGTATGGGACGGGAACTGCCGCTGACCGCTGCGCAACTGGGCATCTGGCACGCACAGCAGCTCGACCCCTCGAGCACCGCCTACCAGGGCGGTGAGTACCTGGAGATCGCCGGTCCGGTCGACGCCCCGCGCCTGGAACGAGCGGTCCGGCAGACGCTGCAGGAGGCCGAGACCCTGCGGGTGCGCGTCGTGGACGGCCCGGACGGACCGCGGCAGGTCATCGAGCCCGTGGGCGACTGGACCCTGCCCGTCGTCGACCTGCGCCAGGAGCGCGACCCGCGCGCCGCGGCCGAACGGGCCATGTGGCGTCGGCTGCGGACCCCCGTCGACCCGACGGCGGACCCGCTCTTCGGCTGCGTGCTCTTCGCCGTGGCCGACGACCGTTTCCTGTGGTTCCAGCACGTGCACCACCTGGTGGCGGACGGGTTCACGGTCGCCGCCGTCGCCCGCCGGGTCGCGGAACTCTACACAACGGACGGCGCGGACGACCGCGCGAGCGAGGTGTTCCCGTCCTTCGCCGAACTGATCGAGCTGGACGGGGCGTACCAGGAGTCGGACCAGCGCGAGGCGGACCGGCAGTTCTGGGCGCGCGAGCTCGCGGACGCTCCCACGCCGGCGTCGCTGAGCGGTCTGCCGGCCGTCCCGCCCCGGGAGAAGGTCCGCCGGAGCGCGACGCTCGGCGCCGGCGAGCTGGAACGGCTCCGGGAGACCGGCCGGGAGGCCACGGTTCCGTGGGCCGTCGTCGTCTTCACCGCTGTGGCCCTCTACCAGCAGCGCATCACCGGGAGCGACGAGGTCACCCTCGGCATCCCGGTGACCGGCCGCGTGGGCCGGATCGCCAACCGGACGCCCGGCATGATGTCCAACGTGCTGCCCCTGAGGCTCGCGCTGCCCCCCGCCATGACCACCGGCGAGGCCCTGCGCCACGTGGGTGGCCGGCTGCGCGAGGTGATGCGTCACCAGCGGTACCGCTACGAGGACCTGCGCCGCGACCACGGCGACCACGGCACGTACAACCCGCTGGTCGGCCCGCAGGTCAACATCATGGCGTACGGCAGCGACATCCGGTTCGGCGACCACGCCGTCACCGTCCACAACCTGTCCATCGGTCCGACCGAGGACCTTTCGGTGATCGTGCAGACCCGCGCCGATGGCACGGAGCTGCGCATGGACGTCGACGGCCACGCCGACCGGTACCGGCCCGCGGAGATCGCCGCTCATCAGCAGCGGCTGTGCCATCTGCTGGAGCGTTTTGCCTCCGTGGGCCCCGACGTTCCCCTCGGCAGGCTCGACGTCACCACCCCCGGCGAGCGCGCCCTGCCGCCGCTCCCTGCCGCGTCCGCAGCCGTGCCGGCGCCGTCGGCCGCGCCCCTGGGAGAGCTGTTCGCCCGGCAGGCCGGGCGGACGCCGCACGCCCCGGCACTGACGTACGCCGGAACGACGCTGACGTACGACGAGGTGAACGCCCGCGCCAACCGGCTCGCCCATCTGCTGATGTGTCAGGGCGTGGGCCCCCGGACCTATGTGGCACTGTCGATGCCGCGCTCCTCGGACCTCGTCGTCGCACTGCTGGCCGTGCTGAAGACGGGTGCCGCCTATGTGCCCATGGACCCCGCGGCTCCGGCCGACCGGCGGGCGTTCATGCTCGCAGACTCCCGGCCGGCGCTCCTGCTGACCGTCTCCGGCGCCGAGGAGGCGGAGGGCGAGGAGCTCGGGGCCTCCGTGCCCCGCCTGGTCCTCGACGCCCCCGAGGTCCGCGCCGCCCTCGACGGCGCTCCGTCGGCCGATCCGGTGGTCCCGGAGCTGACGACCGACAGCCCCGCGTATGTGATCTACACCTCCGGCTCGACCGGGGTCCCGAAGGGCGTCGTCGTCAGCCACCGCAATGTCGTGCGGCTGTTCACGGCGGCTGCCGAGCACTTCGCCTTCGGGCCGGAGGACGTGTGGACCATGTTCCACTCGTACGCCTTCGACTTCTCTGTGTGGGAGATCTGGGGCCCCCTGCTGCACGGCGGTCGCCTCGTGGTCGTGCCCTTCGACGTGTCGCGCTCGCCCGAGGACTTCCTCGCGCTGCTGGCCGCCGAACAGGTGACGGTGCTGAACCAGACGCCCTCGGCCTTCTACCAGCTCGTGCAGGCCGACAGGGAGCAGCCCGAACGGCCGCTGGCCCTGCGCTATGTGGTCTTCGGCGGTGAGGCCCTGGACCCGGGCCGGCTGGCCGCCTGGTACGACCACCGCGACGATGACGCGCCGGCGCTGGTCAACATGTACGGAATCACCGAGACCACGGTCCACGTCACCCACCTGCGGCTCGACCGCGACACTGCGGCCCGCTCCCGCGGCAGCGTCATCGGCGACCCGCTCGGCGACCTGCGGCTGGCGGTGCTGGACCAGGCTCTGCGCCCGGTCCCCGACGAGGTCGTGGGTGAGCTCTATGTGTCCGGCGCCGGCCTGGCCCAGGGGTACCTGGGCCGTCCGGCGCTGACCGCGAGCCGTTTCGTCGCCGCGCCCTTCGGCGCGCCGGGCGAGCGCATGTACCGCACCGGTGACCTGGCCCGGCGGCACGCCGACGGTTCGCTCGAATACGTAGGCCGGGCCGACGACCAGGTGAAGATCCGAGGGTTCCGCATCGAACCGGGGGAGATCGCCGCCGTGCTCGGCGATGCCCCGGGCATCGCCCAGGCCACCGTGGTGACCCGCTCGGACGCGCCCGGTCAGACCGTCCTCGTGGCCTACGTGGTGCCGGAGGCCGGGGAGCCGTTCGACGCCGGGGCGCTGCGTGGTCACGCCGCCGCCGCGCTGCCCGACTACATGGTCCCGGCCGCCTTCGTGGCCCTGCCCGCGCTTCCGCTCACCGTGAACGGCAAGATCGACCGCAAGGCGCTGCCCGCCCCCGATCTGTCGGCCGGAGCCTCCGGACGGTCTCCGCGCACACCTGAGGAGACGTTGCTCTGCGGCATCGTCGCCGAGCTCCTGAACCTTCCGCGGGTCGGCGTCGACGACGACTTCTTCTCCCTCGGTGGCGACAGCATCGTCTCCATCCAGCTGGTCGGCGCGGCCAGGCGGGCCGGGCTGCGCTTCACCACCCGGGATGTCTTCGAACGCCGCACTGTGGAGGCGCTGGTCGCGACAGCCGTCCGGGAGACGGGCCTGACCGGTCCGGACGAGGCCGACACGGGAGAGCTGCCGGCCACTCCGGTGATGCACTGGCTCCAGGAGCGGGGCGGCCGGATCGACGAGTACCACCAGGCCATGACCGTCACCACCCCGGCCGGCGCCACCGCCGCCGAGCTGACGGCCGTCCTGCAGGCGCTGCTCGACGGGCACGACGCCCTGCGCGCCCGTCTGCTGGAGTCCCAAGGCCGGCCATGGCGCCTGGAGATCGCCCCCCGGGGCGCGGTGCGGGCGGCCGACTGCCTGAGTCACGTCATCCTCCCGGAGCTCGCGGACGACGCCGCACCGGTCGACGGTTCCGCGGCGCGCGAGCGCATCGAGCACGAGTCGCTGGCCGCGGTGCGGCGTCTGGCCCCGCGCGAGGGAGTCATGCTGCAGGCCGTGTGGTTCGACGCCGGTTCGCACCGGCCGGGCCGCATGCTGCTGGCCGTGCATCACCTGGTGGTCGACGGAGTCTCGTGGCGCATCCTGCTGCCCGACCTGGCGGCGGCCTGGCAGGCCCTGCGCGAGGGCCGCGCACCCCGCACGGCTCCTGTCGGAACTTCTCTGCGCCAGTGGTCCGGCCTCCTTGCCGCACAGGCCGCCGACGGCGCCCGGGCGGACGAGTCAGCGCACTGGCGCGACGTGCTGCGCACCGACGACCCGCTGCTGGGCTCGCGCCCCCTGGACACCGGACGCGACCTGGCCGGCAGTCGTGAGGAGCTGACCCTCACCCTGCCCGGCGACATCGCCGCCGCCACACTGACTTCGGTACCTGCGGCCTTCCACACCGGTGTCCGGGACGTCCTGCTGGCGGCCTTCGCGGCCGCCGTCGTCGAGTGGCGGCGCGAGCAGGGCCTGGATGCGCCGTCCGCCGTCCTGCTCGACCTGGAAGGTCACGGCCGCGAGCCGCTCGGCGACGGGGTGGACCTGACCCGCACCGTCGGCTGGCTGACGACGCTCTTCCCGGCCCGGCTCGACCTCGGCGCCCTGGACTTCGCCGAGCTCACCGCGGGCGGCCCGGCCGCCGGACAGGCGCTGCTGAGCGTCAAGGAGCAGCTGCGGGCCATCCCCGGTGCCGGAATCGGATACGGCATCCTGCGCCACCTGGACCGGACGCACGGTCTCCTGGAGGACGACGCCGCACGCGCCCCGCAGATCCTGTTCAACTACCTCGGCCGGTTCGGGTCCTCCGATGTCGTCCGGGAATGGGCCCCGGTGCCCGGCCCGGACGGGTTCACCGGAGCCCTGGACCCGGCGATGCCGGTCAGCCATGCGCTCGAGGTCAACGTGCTGGCCCACGATCTGGCCGCGGGACCCGAGCTGACCGCGGTGCTGTCCTGGCCGAAGGAGGTGCTGACCGAAGCCGAGGCGGCCGCGCTCGTACGGCACTGGCGCGCGGCGCTGGAAGGTTTCGCCGCCCACGCGAACCGGTCCGACAGCGGAAGCATCACGCCCGCCGACGTTCCCCTGGTGACGGTGGACCAGGCGCAGCTGGACGCGCTGGCCGCCGACACCGGCCCGCTGGCCGACGTGCTGCCGCTGGCCCCGCTGCAGCAGGGCCTGCTCTTCCACGCCGAGTACGACAGGCAGCAGCCGGACACCTACACCGTGGAGTTCCGGTTCGAGCTGGAGGGCACGGTCGAGCCGGCGCGGCTACGCCGTGCCGTGGAGAACGTGCTGCGCCGCCACCCCCAGCTGCGGGCCGGTTTCCGGCACGACGGGCCGGGGGCGCCGGTCCAGTTCGTGCCGCGCGCGTTCACGATGCCCTGGCAGGAGCTCGACCTGTCGGGCCTGGACGAGCAGGCGCGCACGGCGGAGCTGGAGCGGGTCCTCGCCGGGCTGCCGCGCTTCACCCCCGAACGCCCACCGCTGTTCCGGTTCGTTCTGGCGCGGACCGGGCAGGACCGCCACAGCCTCGTCTTCATCCACCACCACCTCCTTCTGGACGGCTGGTCCGTGCCGCTGCTGCTGCGCGAGATCCTCAGCGGCTACGCGGCGGACGCGGCCGCGCTGCCGCCCGCCGCCGACTACCACGGCTACCTCGCATGGCTTCGCGACCAGGACCAGGGGGCGGCCGAGGCGGCCTGGCGGACGGCGCTCGCGGGGCTGACCGGCCCGACCCGGCTCGCCGCACCGGACGCCCAGCCGGACGGTGGCGCCGTTGCCGAGGTCACCGTGGACCTCGGCGCACCGCTCACCGCCGCGCTCGAACGCGCCGGCCGTCGGTACGGACTCACCCTCGGCACCCTGATGCAGGGTGCCTGGAGCATCCTGCTGGGCAGTCTGACCGGTGCTCAGGACGTGGTCTTCGGCGGCACGGTCGCGGGCCGTCCCGCGGAGGTCGACGGCATCGAGTCGATGGTGGGTCTGTTCATCAACACCCTCCCCGTCCGGGCCAGGTTCAGCAGCGGGGAAGCAGTCCGCGACATGCTCGGCCGCCTGCAGCACGAGCAGGCCGGACTGACCGGACACCAGCACCTTCCGCTGTCCCGGATACAGCGTCTGGGCGGCGTCGGTGAACTGTTCGACACCCTGCTGGTGATCGAGAACTACCCCTTCCCGCCCGAGTCCCTGACGGCCGCCGGCGACGGACCGCGCGTCGCCGGCATCACCGGCCGCGACGACACGCATTACCCCCTGAGCATCGCCGTCATGACGGGCGAGTCGCTGCGCCTGCGGCTGGGGCACCGCACGGACGTGCTTCCGGCCGGCCGGGCGGAGTCGATCGGGGCCGCTCTGCGCCACATTCTTGAGCAGTTCGCCGACGACCTGGAACAGCCGGTCGGCCGTGTGGCGCTGCTGGACACCGACACGAACGGCACGGTGCTGGGCTGGGGCCTGGGCGCGCCGGCGCCCTCCGCCGGGGACACCGTCGTCCAGCTGCTGGAGGAACACGCTGCGCGCACCCCGGACCGTACGGCACTGGTCGGCGCCGGGGACACGCTCTCCTACGCGGAGCTCAATGCACGGGCCAACCGCCTCGCCCGACTGCTGATCAGCCGTGGCGTCGGTCCCGAGCGCATGACCGGGCTGCTCCTGCCCCGTGGGGTCGACACCGTCGTCGCGATGTTCGCGGTGCTGAAGGCGGGCGGGGCCTACGTGCCCATCGACCCCGGCCTGCCCGCCGAGCGGATCCGCTTCGCCATCGACGACACCCGACCCGTCACCGTCCTGACCACCGGTGACCTGGCCGCCTCGCTCGTCCCTTCGCAGGACGACGCGCCCCGGCTGCTCCTCGACGAGGCGGCCACCGTCGCGGCACTCGCCGAGCTGCCCGCCCACGACCTGGTCAGCGGCGAGCTGGCCGGCCCGGTTCATCCGGAGAACCTCGCCTACCTCATCCACACCTCCGGCTCCACCGGTGTGCCGAAGGGCGTCGGTGTCGAGCACCGCAACCTGATGAACCTCTTCGCCGCTCACCGGCTCGACCTCTTCGAGCCCGCTGCGGCGGCTGCGGGAGGACGCCGCCTGCGGGCCGCCATGACCGCCTCCCTGTCGTTCGACACCTCTTTCGACGGGGTGCTGTGGCTGCTCGCCGGTCATGAACTGCACATCATCGACGACGAGGTGCGACGCGACCCCGACGCTCTCGTGTCCTACGTCGCCGAGCGCGGCGTCGACTTCCTCGACATCACCCCGTCCTACTGCGCACAGCTGCTCGGGGCCGGGCTGCTCGACGACCCGGACAAGGCTCCGGCGGTGCTCATGCTCGGCGGCGAGGCTCTGGGCCCGGACCTGTGGGACCGCCTCCGTGAGGCCCCCACGACCACCAGCTACAACTTCTACGGCCCGACCGAGGGCACCATCGACGCCCTGTTCGCCCCGCTGCGCGGCGCGCAGCAGCCCGTGATCGGGCGGCCGCTGCGCAACGTACGCGCCTATGCGCTCGACGGCGCGCTGCGGCCGGTGCCGCCGGGCGCACCCGGAGAGCTGTATCTGGCCGGGGCACAGATCGCCCGGGGCTATGCGGGCCGGCCCGCGCCGACCGCCGAGCGGTTCGTCGCCGACCCGTTCCGTGCGGGCCGGCGGATGTACCGCACCGGCGACATCGTGCGCTGGACCGAGCAGGGCCAGCTCGAGTTCCTGGGCCGCGCCGACGAGCAGGTGAAGATCCGCGGCCACCGCATCGAGCTCGGCGAGATCGAGAAGACGCTCTCCGCGCACCCCTCGGTGGCCCGCTCCGCCGTCGTGGCCCGCACGGACACGCCCGGAGTGACGCGCCTGGTGGCCTATGCCATCGCCGCGTCCGAGCCGTGCGACCCTGCGGAGCTGCGCGCTCACCTCGCCCGCTCGCTGCCCGAGTACATGGTCCCCGCCGCGGTGGTCCTGATCGGGGAGCTGCCGCTCACCGTGAACGGCAAGCTCGACGTGGCGGCCCTGCCGGCGCCCGACTTCGCCGCCACGGTGACCTCGCGCGCACCGGAGACCCCGGCCGAGCACGCCCTGGCCGCGCTGTTCCGGGAAGTGCTGTCATTGCCCTCGGTGGGCGCCGACGACGACTTCTTCGCGCTCGGCGGCGACAGCATCATCTCCATCCAGCTCGTGAGCCGTGCCCGGCGGGCAGGGCTGGCGATCAGCCCGAGGGACGTGTTCACACGGCGCACCGTGGCAGCGCTCGCCGCCGGTGCGATGTCCGTCGCCGCGGAGCCCGCGGACGCCGGCCAGGTGCTCTCCCCCCTCGGTGAAGTGCCGCTGACTCCGATCGTGCACGCCCAACGCGAGATCGGGGGCCCCGTCGACGGGTTCCACCAGGCATTCGTGGTCACGGTGCCCGCCGCCGCCACGCAGGACCGACTGGCACAAGCTCTGCAGACGGTCGTCGACCACCACGACGCCCTGAGGCTGCGGCTGGAAGCGGACCCGGAGGCCTGGCGGCTGCACGTGTCCGAGCCCGGTCGCGTACGCGCCGGTGATCTGCTGTCCCGGACGCCGGTAGACCTCACCGGAGGCGAGGCGGACGAGGACGCCTTCGAGGCCGCGCTGCGCGAGGCCCTTCCCCAGGCGCAGGCTCGCCTGAAGCCGTCGGCGGGTACGGTGCTCGACGCCGTGTGGTTCGATGCGGGCGACGACCGTCCCGGACGGCTGCTGCTGACGGGCCATCACCTGGCGGTCGACGGTGTCTCCTGGCGGATCCTGCTGGAAGACCTGCAACTCGCCTGGGAGGCTCACGCCGACGGGCGGACGCCGCAGCTTCCGCCGGTGGCCACCTCATTGCGCTCCTGGGCCACCCAGCTGACCGAGCTGGCCGGCACCCCCCGGATGGAGCAGGAGCTCCCGGTGTGGACGGCGCTGCTGGGCTCGGGCGAGCCGCCCGTGGCGGGCCGCGCCCTCGATCCGGCACGGGATGTGGCATCCACCGTCCGTACCCTCAGCGTGACGGTGCCGCCCGAGCGGACCGCCCCGCTGCTCACCACGCTGCCTGCCGCCTTCTCCACCGGCGTGGGCGAGATACTGCTGGCCGGCTTCGCCGTCGCCGTCGCCGACTGGCGCCGCCGCAGGGGAGAGCCGGCGGACGGTCCGCTGGTGGACGTGGAGAGCCACGGCAGGCACGGCCTGATCGACAGCGCGGACCTGTCCCGCACGGTCGGTTGGTTCACCGAGCAGCACCCCGTCCGGCTGGATCCCGGCCCGTTGGACTGGGCGGACGTCCACGCCGGCGGCCCGTCCGTCGGCGAGGCGGTCAAGCGGATCAAGGAGCAGATCAAGGCGGTGCCCGGGGACGGTGCCGGCTACGGTCTGCTGCGCCACCTCAACCCGCGGACCGCACCGGCCATGGCTGCCCTGCCGTCCGCCGAGTGGGGCTTCAACTACCTGGGACGTTTCGCCGCCGGTCAGCCGGCGCAGGACTGGGCCCCGGCCGGCACGGCCGGCCTGCTGAGCGGGGCCGACCCGGCCATGCCGCTTGAGCACGCCGTCGAGCTGGCACTGGTCACCGAGGACCGCCCGGAGGGTCCGACCCTGGTGGCGACCTTGGTGTGGGCGGGCGAACTGCTCCCCGAGGACGAGGCGGAGAGGTTCGCCGAGGCGTGGCTGCGGTCCGTCGACGCGCTCGCCGCCTACGCCGCCGGGCCCCGGATCGGTGGCCGGACCCCCTCCGACTTCCCGCTCGTGTCGCTGTCCCTGCACGAGCTGGAGCTGCTGGAGTCCGCCCAGCCCGCTCTCACCGATGTCCTGCCGCTCGCCCCGTTGCAGCAGGGCCTGATGTTCCAGAGCATGCTGAGCGAGGGACAGGTCGACCTCTACACCTCGCTGCTCACCCTGGACGTGCGTGGACCCCTGGACGTGCCGCGCCTGCGCGCCGCGTGGGACGAGCTCATACGCCGCCATCCCCTTCTGCGCACGGAGTTCCGTCAGGAAGGGCTGCGGGACACCGTCGCCGTCGTGGTGGACACCGTGCGGCTGCCGTGGGCGGAGGCCGACCTGTCCGGGCTGGCACCGGACGAGCAGGAGGCCGAGCTGCGGCGGCTGACGGACCAGGAGCGCAGCCACCGCTTCGATCTCAGCAGCGCGCCGCTGCTCAGGTTCACGGTCGTGTCCCTGGGTGCCGACCACCGACGGCTCCTGTTCACCAACCACCACATGCTGGTGGACGGGTGGTCGATGCCGATGCTCTTCGCCGAGCTCTTCCGGCTGTACGACGGCGACACCGTGACCCCCGGGTCCCCCTCCACCTACCGGGACTACCTGGAGTGGCTCGGCCGGCAGGACCGGGAAGGCGCGGAGCTGGCCTGGAGGCGTGAGCTGTCCGGTCTGGAGGACGCCACCCTGCTGGCACCGGCGGGACGTTCGCGGACCGTCGCGGTCCCGACGCACCTGACGACGTGGCTGTCCGAGGAGACGACGGCCGCGCTGTCGGCCACCGCGCGCCAGTACGGCCTCACCCTCAACACGGTGGTGCAATCGGCGCTCGCGGTGCTGATCGCCCGGCTCACCGGGCGGACGGACGTCGTGTTCGGCACGACCGTCTCCGGGCGGCCGGCCGAGCTGCCCGGTGTGGAGGACATGCTCGGCATGTTCATCAACACCATCCCGGTGCGCGCGGCAGTCCTGCCGGAGCAGACCCTCGCCGAGATGGCGAAGCTCCTGCAGGAGCGGCAGGCGGGGTTGCTCGACCACCACCACCTGGGCCTGGCCGACATCCAGCGTGTCGCAGGCCGGCGCGAGCTGTTCGACACCGTCATCTCGTTCCAGAACTTCCCCCTGCAGCAGGCGCTGCCCGACCTGAGCACGGTCGGCCTCGAGGTGACCTCCGCCGAGAGCACCGACGCCAGCCACTACCCGTTCGTCTTCCATGCGTTCCCCGGGGACCGCATGGAACTGCGCATCACCTACCAGCCCGGTCTGCTCGACCGGGCGGCCGCCCGGTCCATGCTCGACCGGCTGGCCCTGGCAGTCTCCGCCTTCGCCGACCGGCCCGGGGACCGGGTCGGCAGGCTCGCCCTGCTCACCCGGAGCGAACACGACGACCTGCTCCGCACGGGTTCCGGTGCGACGGAGCCGGTGGCGGACGGCCACCTCGCCGAGCTCTTCGAGAGGGTGGTCGCCGGAGCACCGCAGGACTGTGCGGTGCGATGGGAGGGCCAGGAGCTCAGCTACGACGAGCTGAACCGGCGAGCGAACCGGCTCGCCCGTCGTCTGGTCGCCCTGGGAGTGGGACCGGAGCGTTTCGTGGCGGTGGCACTTCCCCGGTCCGTCGAGTGGATCGTGGCGGTGCTGGCGGTGGCAAAGGCCGGCGGTGCGTACCTGCCCGTCGACACCGAATACCCGCAGGACCGCATCGCGTTCATGCTCACCGATGCCCGGCCCGTGCTCGTCATCACCTCGCACGAGGTCGAGGGCGCCCTGCCTGCCGTCGACGCCCTCCCGAGCCTGTGCGTGGACGACCCCACGGTTCTCGACGCGCTCGCCGCGGCGTCCGATGAGGACCTCCGCGGCACCGACCGCGACGGGACACCGGTCACTGCCAACGCCGCGTACACGATCTACACCTCCGGTTCGACCGGCCGGCCCAAGGGCGTCGTCGTCACGCACGCCGCACTGGCCGGTCTGGCCGCTCTGCACAGAAGCAAGCTCGGTGCAGGGCCGGGCAGCCGTGTCCTGCAGTTCGCCTCGCCGAGCTTCGACGCCTCCGTCTGGGAGATCTGCATGGGTCTTCTGACCGGAGCCACGCTCGTCCTGGCCCCCAAGCACCGGCTGCTGCCCGGTCCTGCGCTCGCGGAGCTGATCGCCGAGCACGAGGTCACCCATGCCACCATCCCGCCGACTCCGCTCGGGGCGATCGGTGACGAGGAGCTGCCGACCCTGCGGACGCTCGTGGTGGCTGGCGAGGCCACCGGTGCGGAGCTGGTGGGCCGATGGGCTCCCGGCCGCACCATGATCAACGCCTATGGGCCGACCGAGACCACGGTCTGCGCCACCATCAGCGGCCCGCTCGTGGCCGGTCGGCCCTCCATCGGCAGCCCGATCCCGCACACCCGCGTGCTGGTCCTCGACGCCACGCTGTCCCCGGCCCCGGTGGGTGTCACCGGTGAGGTGTACATCAGCGGCACACCGCTGGCCCGCGGCTACCGCAATCGCCCGGACCTCACCGCTGACCGGTTCGTCGCCGATCCCTTCGGGCCGCCCGGGGCGCGCATGTACCGCACCGGCGACCTGGCGCGCTGGCGCGCCGACGGTGAACTGGACTTCCTCGGCCGTGCCGACGACCAGGTCAAGCTGCGCGGCTTCCGGATTGAACCCGCGGAGATCGAGGCCGTGCTGGCCCGGGCGGCGGGCATCGCCGAAGCGGTGGTGACCGTCCGCGAGGACCAGCCGGGTGAACCCCGGCTGGTCGCCCACCTCCTGGCCGAGGAGGGAGCGACTCCCGACGTGGCCACGATCGGCGCCGTGGCCGCCGCGGCCCTGCCCGACTACATGGTGCCGCAGGCGTTCGTCGTCCTCGATGCGTGGCCGATGACGCCCAACGGCAAGCTGGACCGGGCGGCCCTGCCGGCGCCCCAGGCCCCGACAGGGGGCGGGCGCGTCGCCAGGACGGTGCACGAGCAGGTGCTGAGCACGCTCTTCTGCGACGTGCTCGGTCTGCCGGCCGTGGGCGTCGACGACGACTTCTTCCAGCTGGGCGGGCACTCGCTGCTGGCCAGCCGGCTCGCCAGCCGCATCCGGACGACGTTCGGCGCGGAACTGCCGGTGCGTGTGCTGTTCGACAACCCGACGGTCGCCGGTGTGGCCGAGTGGTTCGATCAGGCGGCACCCGGGCGGCCCGCGCTGCGTCCGATGGACCGCCCGGATCGCCTGCCCCTGTCCCACGCGCAGCGGCGGCTGTGGTTCATCGACCGGTACGAGGGCAGCAGCGCGACCTACAACATGCCCATCGCCATGCGGCTGTCCGGGCCGCTGGACGCCGGCGCGCTGCGCTCGGCAGTGGCCGACGTCGTGGCGCGGCACGAAGCGCTGCGCACGGTCTTCCCCGACGAAGCGGGCGTTCCCTGGCAGCGGATCCTCGACCCCGCCCAGGTCCGCATCGACCTGCCGGTCACCACGGTGCCCCCGGAGCAGGTCGCGGCGGCGATGACCGAGGTCGCCCGCCGCCTGTTCGACCTGGAAGTCGAACCGCCCTTGCGCGTCGAGCTGCTGCGCCTGGACGCCGAGACGCATGTGCTGCTCATCGTGCTCCACCACATCGCCGGCGACGGCTGGTCGATGGGGCCCCTGTGCAAGGACATCAGCACCGCCTACGCGGCACGGCTGCACGGTGAGGAGCCGCAGTGGGAGCCGCTGCCGGTCCAGTACGGCGACTACAGCCAGTGGCAGCACGAGCTGCTGGACGAGCAGGCCGGCCCGGACAGTGTCTTCGGCCGTCAGCTCGCGTTCTGGACGCAGGCACTGGAGGGCGTCCCGGACCACCTGGTGCTGCCCACCGACCGTTCCCGGCCCGCAATGCCCAGCTACCACGGTGACGACGTCGTCTTCCACGTGGACGAGCAGACGCACGCCGGGCTGACGGAACTCGCCCGCGGATGCGGCGTGACCGTGTTCATGGTCCTTCAGGCCGGACTCGCGGCGCTGCTGACCCGGATGGGCGCCGGCGACGACATCCCCCTGGGCAGCCCCATCGCCGGCCGCACCGACGAATCCGTCGAGGAGATGGTCGGGTTCTTCGTCAACACGCTGGTGCTGCGCAACGACACCTCGGGCAACCCCAGCTTCCGGGAGCTGCTGGACCGGGTGCGCCAGACCGACCTGGCCGCCTACTCGCACCAGGACATGCCCTTCGAGCGGCTGGTGGATGCCATCAAGCCGGAGCGCGACCCCTCCCGCCACCCCCTCTTCCAGGTCGCGTTCGGTCTGCAGAACGACGCCACTCCCGTCGTGGACCTGCCCGAGGTGCGGGGCGAGGAGGAGTTCGTGGGCATGAAGGTGGCCCGCTTCGACCTCATGTTCGGCTTCACCGAGACGCACGACGCGTCGGGTCTCCCGGCAGGCATGAACGGCTCCGTGGAGTACGCCACCGACCTGTACGACCGGCCGACGGTCGAAGGGTTCGTCCAGCGCCTCAAGAAGCTCCTGGCCAGTGCGGTGCAGAACCCGGACCAGCGTCTCGACACGCTTGAGATCATGGACGAGGCCGAACGCCGGCGCATGGTGGTCGACTGGAACGACACCGGGCGCCCGGCTCCCGAAGGCACCTTGGTCAGCCGTATCGAGGCGCAGGTGGCCCGGACACCGGAAGCCGACGCGCTGCTCGGCAACGGCCGGACGCTGGACTATGCGACGCTCAACCAGGAGGCGAACCGGCTCGCCCGACTGCTCGTCGACCGGGGAGTCGGACCGGAGAAGCTGGTGGCGATCGCGCTGCCGCCGTCGATCGAACAGGTCGTCGCGGTCCTCGCGGTGCTCAAGGCGGGCGCCGGCTACCTGCCGCTGGACCCGCGTCACCCCGCCGACCGCGTCGGCTTCATGCTCGACGACGCGGACCCCGCGCTGGTGCTCTGCACCGCGCCGGGCGCCGGACAGCTGCCGGCGGACGACCTCCGCCCGCGGCTGTGGCTCGACGCGCCCGACACGCTCGCGGCACTGGCCGAGCGGCCAGGCCACGACCTCGGCGACGCGGAACGGACCCGGCCGCTGCGCCAGGCCAACGTCGCCTACGTCATCTACACCTCGGGATCCACCGGACGGCCCAAGGGCGTGGTGATCAACCATGCCTCCGTCCTCCAGTACCTGGACTGGGCCCTGGACACCTACCCGGCGCTCAGCGGTGTCGCACTGCTGCACTCGCCGATCTCCTTCGACCTGACCGTCACGGCGCTGTTCGGTCCGCTGCTGTCCGGCGGCTGCCTGCACGTGGCCGGGATGGAGGAGGACCGGCAGACTGCCGAGGCGCTGGCGGCCACTCCGCTGTCGTTCCTCAAGGCGACGCCGACCCACCTGAGGCTGCTCGACGCCCTGCCGCCGGAGTTCTCCCCCTCCACCGACCTGGTGATCGGGGGCGAGGCACTGACCGACTCCGCACTCGCGGACTGGCGTGCCCGGCACCCGCAGGCCACCGTGCACAACGAGTACGGCCCGACGGAGACGACGGTCGGCTGCAGCGTCTACCGGATCGGTCCGGGTGACGACCTTCGGCCGGGGGTGGTGACGCTGGGCGGTCCCGCATGGAACACGCGGATGTACGTGCTCGACGCCCACCTCCAGCCGGTCCCCGTCGGAGTCCCCGGCGAGCTGTACATCGCCGGCGGTCTGCTGGCTCGTGGCTACCTCAACCGTGCGCCCCTGACGGCGGAGCGCTTCGTCGCCGATCCCTTCGGCGCCCCGGGCGAGCGGATGTACCGCACCGGTGACGTGGTCCGCTGGCTCGCCGACGGAAACCAGGAGTTCGTCGGCCGCGTCGACGATCAGGTCAAGGTACGCGGCTACCGGATCGAGACGGGTGAGATCGAGGGACAACTGCGACAGCACCCCGAGGTCGACGAAGTCGTCGTGATGGTGCGTGAGGACCGTCCCGGTGACCCGCA
>NZ_JAIXMK010000076.1:0-5169 GCF_020328095.1 Streptomyces sichuanensis | reverse complement strand
AAAAGTCCGGGGCCTGCGGCATTTTTGCGTTCAGGGGTGTGCATCCTGAGGAGGACCTCCTGAGGAAACCCGCAGCAGGTCATCCACTACGGTGTCGCCCATGAGCGGCGGCCGGGCACAGGTGATGTGGGACGAGGCAGTGGTGGGCTACGACTTCGGCCCCGGGCATCCAATGGATCCCGTGCGGCTCGCGCTCACCATGCGGCTGGTCGAGGCGTACGGCCTGGACCGGGTGGCCCGTACGGTGTCGGCACCCCCTGCGGGGGAGTCGACACTACGGCTGGTGCACCGGCCGGACTACATCGCGGCCGTCCGGGCTGCCTCGGCCGACCCCGGGTCGGCTGACGGTTCGTACGGGCTCGGCACCCCGGACGATCCGGCGTTCGCGGGAATGCACGAGGCGGCCGCGCTGATCGCGGGTCAGTCCGTCGGAGCGGCCGAGGCGGTGTGGAGCGGATCCGCGCTGCACGCGGTGAACTTCGCCGGCGGGCTGCACCATGCGATGCCGGGCGGGGCGTCCGGGTTCTGCGTGTACAACGACGCGGCCCTCGCCGTCGCGCGGCTGCTCGAACTCGGTGCCGTACGGGTGGCGTACGTGGACGTGGACGTGCACCACGGGGACGGCGTCCAGGCGGCGTTCTGGGACGACCCGCGCGTCCTGACGATCTCGCTGCACGAGCACCCGCGCACGCTCTTCCCGCAGACCGGCTGGCCCGAGGAGACCGGCGGCACGGATGCCGAGGGCACCGCGGTCAACGTCGCGCTGCCGGCAGGGACGGGGGACGCCGGCTGGCTGCGGGCGTTCCACGCCGTCGTACCGGACCTCCTCGCCGCCTTCCGGCCGCAGGTGCTGGTGACCCAGCACGGGGCGGACACGCACTTCGAGGACCCGCTGGCGCACCTGGCCGTCTCCGTCGACGCGCAGCGGCTGGTGGCCGAGGCGTGCCACACCCTGGCCCACGAGCACGCGGAGGGCCGCTGGCTGGCCCTCGGCGGCGGTGGGTACGCGGTGACGGACGTCGTGCCGCGGTCGTGGACGCACCTGGTGGGCATCGCCGCGGGGCGGCCGGTGGACCCGGCGTCGGCGGTGCCCGAGGAGTGGCGTCACGAAGTGTTCCGGCGGACACGGCAGTTGGGGCCGCTGCGGATGACGGACGGCCGCACGCCCCAGTGGCGGGACTTCGTCGCGTCCGGCTACGACCCGGCCGACCGGCTCGACCAGGCGGTCCTCGCCACCCGCCGGGCGGTGTTCCCCTCCCACGGCCTGCTGCCCTAAGTGACGTGCGGTGGTGGACCGTTGAGTGACGCGTGGGGGGTGGTCCCTTGAGTGGCGGGCGGCGGCGGGCCGTTAGCCCGCACGTGGGACGGCGGCCGGGAAAGTGCCGTGGGGGGTCCGGCGGTCGGCGAGCATCAACCCGTGTTGACCCCTGTCCCCACCAGGAGCGCCCTGCGCGCCCATCTGCTGACGGCCGGTCTGGCGGGCACCGTGGCCACGCCGCGGGAGCGGAGCCTGCGGCGGTACCGGATGTTCGCCGCCCGCGACCCCCGGGTGCTGATCGGTCTGGAGCCGAAATATGACTGGCGCTTCGGCGACTTGTTGCGACTGATGGGTGAGAGGTGTGGAGTTTCGGCCGATCCCAAGGACACTTCAGGGCATGATGTGATCGACCCCGATCGCACGCTGGTGGCACTCGATGCCTTCGCGGACCGCCTCGCGACGGTGGCCGCGACCGGTTCGCCGGTGCTGCTGGGCACCGGTCACCCGCACCGGCTCCTGGGCTTCTACGCCGGGTTGGCAGTCGGTCTCTCGGCGGCGGGATGCACTGTCCTCACCCCGGCGCAGGGGCAAAGTGTCGACATAACGACCCGGTTCGGCGTACGTACTTACCGTCTTGACTACCTTCGAGGAGTCGCGATGGTGCGCGAGCCCGGCGCACGCGCCGCCGGGAGTGAGCCGGGCGCGCATACGCATTCACCCCTCCCGGTTCGGCACGTGCTGGCGGCCGCGGCGGACGGTGGCGGGCCCTTGCCGGCCATGGTCATCGGGGACCACGGATGGGTCTGCGGGGCAGGTCAGCTGGGCATTGAGGCCATCGGGCTGGCCGACTCGGACGACCCTGCGCTGTTCGTCGGAGAGGCCGAGGGGCGGGTGTCCGTGGCCGTTCCGCTTGATGACACTGTGCGGTCTGATTACTACCGACCGCTTACTCGCTATGTACTCAATCGAGCGTGTCTGTCACAGTAGGCGGCCGATGGCTGCTCCTCTTCCCCACTCGTATCACCCGCCCCTAACCTGGGGAGTGAGCGCGCAGCGACGAGGAGTCACCGGAGGGGAAGCCGGTGCGCGTCATGTGCGGAAGGTTCAGGTGTGTCATGGCTGCTGGCGAAAGGCCTCTCAACGAGGTCGTGTTCCTGACCGTGGCGGAAGTCGCCGCGGTGATGCGAGTCTCCAAGATGACCGTGTACCGGCTGGTGCACAGTGGTCATCTGCCGGCGATCCGGGTGGGCAGGTCGTTCCGGGTCCCAGAACAAGCGGTGCACGAGTACCTCCGAGAGTCCTACGTGGGGGTGGAAACCGCCTGAGAGGCACCTCGGATTACGCTGATCGCCCAGTGCCGGGTAGGCTGGCCCGATGTAGGTCGTGTGGGCTCGGACGCCCCGCACCGAGTGAATCGATGTAAGCGAGGGTAGTCGTGGGCTCTGTTATCAAGAAGCGGCGTAAGCGGATGGCCAAGAAGAAGCACCGCAAGCTGCTCAAGCGCACGCGTGTTCAGCGTCGCAACAAGAAGTAAGCAACGTCGCTGTGAACGTCCCGCAGCCCTCCCACCGGTCCTCGGTGGGAGGGCTGCGGTGCGTTGCGGTGAGTGAGTCTTTCGCTACGGCTTGAAATGACGCCCGGCCCGTCCGGCGGTCATCACAGTGCAACAACGACCCGCTACGGTGGCCGCCACAGGGCACCGCCCAGCGGGTGCACCGCTCGCCGGGCGAGGGGAAGGAAGGCGCTGATCTTGGGCAAGGTCGTGCTCGTCACCGGAGTCGCACGGCAGCTGGGGGGACGCTTCGTCCGTCGCATCCAGCGCGAGCCCGACGTCGACCGCGTCATCGGGGTGGACGCAGTGCCACCCGAGCACCATCTCGGTGGGGCCGAATTCATACGGGCGGACATCCGCCAGCCCACGATCGGCCGGGTCCTCGCGGAGCAGGGCGTCGACACCGTCGTCCACATGGACGTCAACGGCACTCCCCTGGGCAAGCGCGGCAGCCGGGCGCTGGTGAAGGAGACCAACGTCATCGGCACCATGCAGCTGCTCGGTGCCTGCCAGAAGACGCCGACGGTCAGGCGGCTGGTGGTGAAGTCCAGCACGAGCGTCTACGGCTCGGCGCCCCGCGACCCCGCGGTCTTCACCGAGACGACGCCGCCCAAGTCGCTGCCCAGCGGCGGCTTCGCCAAGGACGCCGTCGAGGTCGAGGGGTACGTCCGCGGCTTCGCCCGCCGGCGGCCCGACGTCGCCGTGTGCGTGCTGCGCTTCGCGAACGTCCTGGGGCCCTGCGCCGACTCACCGCTCGCCGAGTACTTCTCGCTGCCCGTGCTGCCCAGCGTCCTCGGCTTCGACCCCCGGCTGCAGTTCGTGCACGAGGACGACGCCATCGAGGTGCTGCGGATCGCCACCGGGGAGCCCCGCCGCGGGACGCTCAACAGCGGCACGTTCAACATCGCGGGTGACGGCGTCCTGCTGCTCTCCCAGGCCGCCAGGCGCCTCGGGCGCCCCACGCTCCCCTTCTTCCTGCCCACCGTCACCTGGGTCGGCTCCGCGCTGCGGTCGGTCGGGGCCCTGGACTTCTCGCCCGAGCAGATCCGGCTGCTCACCCACGGCCGCGTCGTCCAGACCACGCAGATGCGCGAGACGCTGGGCTTCCACCCCCGCTACACCACCGCGGAGGCGTTCGCGGACTTCGCCCGCAGCCGCGCGGCGGGACTGCTGCCGCCCGAGACCCTCGCCCGTACCGTCGACCGGATCGCCGCGCTGATGCCTGCCGGCCGCGGCCAGAACTGAGGAGCGCACGCACCATGGCCGATGCGAAGGTCATTCCGTTCGGCGAGGAACCCCGGTCCAAGCGGCGGGCGAAGCGCACGGGCCCGGCCCGTACGACGCGGGCGAAGGCGCCGCTGGCGCCCGTGCCGGCCCAGCGCGAGGAGGAGCCGCAGACCGCCGCCATGGCGGCCGGAGCGGCCGAACGGACGGCCGCCACGGGCGACGGAGCCGGACAGGGCGGCGGCTGGGAGCGGAAGGTCGCCCACGGGCTGAACTTCCTGCGGCGGCGGATCACCGGCGACTACGAGGTCGACGACTTCGGGTACGACAAGGAGCTCACCGACCAGGTGATGATGTCGCTGCTGCGGCCCTTCAAGGAGAAGTACTTCCGGGTCGAGGTGAAGGGCATCGAGAACATCCCGGAGAAGGGCGCGGCGCTGATCGTCGCCAACCACTCCGGCACCCTGCCCGTCGACGGGCTGATGCTCCAGGCCGCCGTGCACGACCACCACCCGGCCGGGCGGAACGTGCGGATGCTCGCCGCGGACCTCGTCTTCATGCTGCCGGTCGTCAACGAGCTCTCCCGCAAGCTCGGGCACACCCTGGCCTGCGCCGAGGACGCCCAGCGGCTGCTGGAGCGCGGCGAGGTGGTGGGCGTGATGCCGGAGGGCTTCAAGGGGATCGGGAAGCCGTTCTCGGAGCGGTACAAGCTGCAGCGCTTCGGGCGGGGCGGCTTCGTGCAGACGGCACTGCGTGCCGGGGCGCCCATCGTGCCGTGCTCGATCGTCGGGGCGGAGGAGATCTACCCGATGCTCGGCAACTCCCGGACGATGGCGCGGTTGCTGGGGATCCCGTACTTCCCGCTGACGCCCGCCTTCCCCTGGCTCGGGCCGCTGGGTCTGGTGCCGCTGCCGACGAAGTGGACGATCCAGTTCGGGGAGCCGATCCCCACGGACGACTATCCGCCGGAGGCGGCGGACGACCCCATGCTGATGTTCAACCTCACCGACCAGGTGCGGGAAACGATTCAGCACACGCTGTACAAGCTCTTGGTGCAGCGGCGGTCGGTGTTCTTCTGACGTATGCCGTGAGGGCCTGACGTACGTCGTGGGGCCGGTACTCCTTGCGGAGTACC
>NZ_JAIXMK010000075.1:0-56411 GCF_020328095.1 Streptomyces sichuanensis | reverse complement strand
CCCCCCCCCCCCCCACGACGCGGCCTTGCCTACTTGTCGTCGTCCCCGCGGATGCCGAGGCCCGGGAGGATGTCCGGAAGCAGCGGCGGGATGGTGATGTCCGGCTGCTTGGACGGCTTGCCGTCCTTGCCGTGCGACGGACGCTCGGAGCCGGCGCTGTCGCTCGGCGCGGGCTGCAACAGGCCCGTGCCGCCCAGGAGGCCCTGGTGCTCGTCGGAGGAGCCCGGGGAGGACTGCGGGGGCTTGCTGCCGGAGCGCTTGCCGTCGGACGCGGCCGGGGCCTTGGACGACGGTGCCGAGTGGCCCGCGCTCTCCCGCGCGCCGCGCGTGGAGCCGCCCTCCCGGCTGCCGGGGCCCTTCTTGCCGTGCTTGTCGTCGGGGAGCAGGGAGCGCAGCGGCTCGACCTCATCGTCTATGGCGGCGAAGACCGAGCTGACGTCGTCGGCGACGTCGGTCAGCTGGTCGGGCAGGCGGTCGCGCAGCCGGCTCCAGCCCTCGCCCTGGGAGGAGGCGAACGTCGACAGGCGCTCGATGGCGCCCAGCGAGCCGTCGCGCTGGTAGACGCCGTGCAGCAGGCGGTGGCCCTCGGCGGCGTCGTGCCGGGCGCCGGAGAGCGTCCGGCGGATCTCCGCCAGGGATTCCTGGTCGAGCTCGCCGGACCGGCCGCGCTCCATCAGCCGGCGGGCCTCCTGCAGCCGCGTCGTGGCCTGGTCGAGGAAGAGCCCGCCCCGGGTGGAGTCGCCGTCGGCCATGCCGAGCTTGAGGTCCTCCATGCCGCGCTTGAGGCCGTAGAGGGTGTCGCCGGGCAGGGCGTTGGAACTGGCCGCCGCGACGCCGCCGAACGCACCGGCCGCGACCCCCACCGTGAGACCGCCGGCCGCCAGTCCCTTGGACCAGCGGGAGCGCGGCCGCAGCCGGCTCAGCGGACTCGCCCGGTGGGCGCCCCGCACGGAGCGTTGCTCCGGGACGCCGGCGCCGCCGAACTGGGCCTCCATGGCGGCGATCAGCTGCGCCCGCTGCACCGTTTTGACCTCGGGGTCCAGCGTGGGGGACGGCAGCTCACCCAGCCCACCCGCGAGGGCCAACAGCTTTGCCTGCTCGGCGTCTTCCGCCGATGGTCCGGACTGTGCGGCCGCAGCACCCTGGACGTCCTGGTCCTCCAGGGCCTGGGCGAAGGCGTTCGCCCGCCGGTGCGCCGATACGTTCGCGATCACAGGCGGCACCTCCTCTCGTCATGACGGTCGACTCCCCTCGGCACCTGAAGGGTTGCATGCCTTGAGAACATCCACTCGATCGAGTGAGTGCATAGCGGCATGACGTGGCATGGGGAAGTCTGCACCCCGGACAACGAGCGGCGCGGCAGTCGGGTTACGCGGCCGGGGCGAGGTGGCCGCGGGGGAGTGACGTCGGGCATCGGGTCGGCGCAGGGTCAGCGGGCGTCGTCCGGGAGGAGACGTGCGAGGGTGCGCACGGCCCGGTACTGCAGGGTCTTGATGGCGCCCTCGTTCTTCCCCATGACGCGGGCGGTCTCGGCGACCGAGAGGCCCTGCAGGAAGCGCAGGGTGACGCACTCCTGCTGCTGGGGGTTGAGCTTGCGCACCGCCTCCAACAGAGCGGCGTTGGAGAGGGATTCGAGGACGGAGTCCTCGGGGCTGCGCTCGACCTCGTTGGCGTCGAGCATCTCCCCCGTGGTCACTTCGAGCCGGAACCTCGACGACTTGAAGTGGTCGGCGACGAGGTTGCGGGCGATGGTCACCAGCCAGGCGCCGAAGTCGCGGCCCTGCCAGGTGAAGGTGCCGATCCGGCGCAGGGCACGCAGGAACGTCTCGCTCGTGAGGTCCTCCGCCGTCGCCCGGCCGCCCACGCGGTAGTAGATGTAGCGGTAGACGGTGTCGGCGTACTGGTCGTAGAGGCGGCCGAACGCCTCGGCCTCACCCGCCTGGGCGCGCTCGACCAGGTCGAGCATGCGCGCGCTGTCGCTGTCGGCGCTGGGGCGGCGGGTGGTGGTGGACGTACCGGTGCCGGAAGCTCGGCGGGCGCGTCTGCCGACGGCCGCGCTGCTCTCGGCGAGGGCGTAGCAGGGGCCGGCAGGGCCCCCCGCTACGGCAGGGGCGAGCGTGGCGAAGGCAGGGACGGCGTACGCGGTGGGGACGAAGCCGCGCAGGCGGTCGACGACCGCTGCGCGCAGCGTAGCCAGGCCCGAGGCGTCAACCCCGACGTGTGGGTACACGGGACTCCCAGAGGCAGAGCTTCCATCACGTGCAGTGCCGGACCGTTCACTCGTCGTAGGGACAAGCAGACACCGGCTTGCGTTTGAGGAGAATAACCCTTCGTACAGGCAGCGCTACACCGAGTTGCTCAAATCATCGTTTCCGTTCGATCTCCCGCCGGTTCGTGACCGATCAAATATCGAACTACGAAGGGAAGTTGACTGAATTTGCCGATGGTGTGGCCGATTGGGCAGCGTGTTGTGGCAATCCGGACACCGCAGGACTGTCGGGGGCCATGTGGGGGTATGACAACAGGATTGCCTGTGCGATCAGACCGGTTACGGGCCGTGGCGAGGAGGCGCGCCGGAGCTGTCGCCCGTTCCAGTGACGGGGCAGGGTGACGCCGGGGCGCGCCGCGGCGGCCCCTCCGCGGGCTTCGGCGCCCGGGCGGCGGGGTGCTGTGCCGGGTGGCTGCGGTGCCCCGGCGGCGGGTGCTGCGCCGGGTGGCCGGGGGCCTGCTTCAGCGGCGGCGGCGGTGCAGGGCGATGCCGGCGGCCGCGCCGCCCGCCAGTGCGCCCAGGCCGGCCGCGGCCGGGATGCCGATCTTGGCGGCCTTGCGGCCCGTCCGGTAGTCGCGCAGCCGCCAGCCGCGCTCGCGGGCGTGCTTGCGCAGCCGGCTGTCGGGGTTGACCGCGTAGGGGTGGCCGACGAGCGAGAGCATCGGGATGTCGTTGGCCGAGTCGCTGTAGGCCGCGCAGCGTGCGAGGTCCAGGCCCTCGGCGGCCGCGAGCGCGCGGACCGCCTCCGCCTTGGCGGGGCCGTGCAGCAGCTCGCCGACGAGCTTGCCGGTGTAGACGCCGCCGACCGACTCGGCGACGGTGCCGAGGGCGCCGGTCAGGCCGAGGCGGCGGGCGATGATCGTGGCGGTCTCGACCGGGGCGGCGGTCACCAGCCACACCTTCTGGCCCGCGTCCAGGTGGGCCTGGGCCAGGGCGCGGGTGCCGGGCCAGATGCGCTCGGCCATGTACTCGTCGTAGATCTCCTCGCCGATGGTCATCAGCTCGGAGACGCGGTGGCCCTTCACGATCGACAGGACGCTGTCGCGGGCCTCCTGCACGTGCTCGGGGTCCTCGATGCCCGCGAGCCGGAACCAGGTCTGCTGCCAGGCGAAGCGCGCGAGCTCGCGCTTGCCGAAGAAGTGCCGCTTGTAGAGGCCGCGGCCGAAGTGGAACATGGCGGCGCCCTGCATGACCGTGTTGTCCAGGTCGAAGAACGCGGCGGCCCGCTCGTCGCCGGCCACCGGGAATTCCGGCTCCGGCTCCTCGGTCCCCAGGGGGACCCCCTCGGCCAGTGCCTCTTCGTTCTCCTGCGCGGACTTGCGGGCTGCCTCCGCCGCCGCCTCGCCTGCCAGCACGCTGCGTGCGGTCGCGGAGCGCCTGCGGTGGGTGAGCCATCCGAGTGCGGCCATGCCGCGAGCATAGCCAGTTTGTTCGGGGTAACCGGAAGTCGGGACGGTGCGATGGCGTGAACTCTGTGCGTCGGTCCGGTGACCCACCGCCCGGCGGGTGGCGCTCAGCCGCCGAGGGCCTTGCGCAGCCGGGCGGGGTTCACCCGCCAGAAGTCGTGCTGGTCGCCGTCGACCAGGACGACCGGAATCTGCTCCCAGTACTTACGGTGCAGTTCCTCGTCCTGGGTGATGTCCTTCTTCTCCCAGCGCGCGCCGAGCTCGCCGCAGACCTCGGCGATGACGGCCTCGGCGTCGTCGCACAGGTGGCAGCCGGGCTTGCCGATCAGGGTGACGACGCTGTCGGCGGGGTTCTTGCGGGCGGTGCGGCGCAGGAGCGGGCTCATGAGGGCAATTGTGCCGCCTCGGCGGCGGGGCGCGCGGGGCGCGGGGGGCGTCCGTGCGGCCGTCCGCCCGGCCGAATTGGGTGCCTGAGTCGACTACCATCGTGGGCGATTTATCGGTGTCCGGGGATTTTTTCCGGCCGGGGACCGGGGGCCGGCCCCCGGGACGACGCAGCGCGGTGAGGAGTGAGCGGCCCATGTCCCGGCCCTCGTGCCTGTGGTGCTCCTGTGACGGGCGTTGCGGTCGCGGCAGTGCGGACCATGGTTCCCGGATCGGGCCGAATCACCGCGTGACACCCATCACTTTGCCGGGGCAAAACGGACACCATCTTTGTGCACGCGTTCACAAAGGCATAGCCTGCGTTCGACGGGGCGGTCCTGGGACAAGGCGCCGCCTGCAGCCCCGCTCTACCCGCAGGAGCACCGTGGCAACTGGCCGAACTCACCGACCGGCGACCCGAAGCCGAGGGATCCCCGAGGCCACCGTCGCCCGGCTTCCGCTGTATCTGCGTGCGCTGACCGCGCTCTCCGAGCGTTCGGTCCCCACGGTCTCCTCCGAGGAGCTCGCGACCGCGGCGGGCGTCAATTCCGCCAAGCTCCGCAAGGACTTCAGCTACCTCGGCTCGTACGGCACCCGCGGTGTCGGCTACGACGTCGAGTACCTCGTCTACCAGATCTCGCGGGAACTGGGCCTGACCCAGGACTGGCCCGTCGTGATCGTCGGCATCGGTAACCTCGGCGCCGCCCTGGCCAACTACGGCGGCTTCGCCTCCCGCGGCTTCCGCGTCGCGGCGCTGATCGACGCCGACCCGGCCATGGCAGGCAAGCCGGTCGCCGGGCTGCCCGTGCGCCACACCGACGAGCTCGAATCGATCATCAGCGACAACGGCGTGTCCATCGGCGTCATCGCCACCCCCGCCGGTGCCGCCCAGCAGGTCTGCGACCGGCTGGTGGCCGCGGGCGTCACCTCGATCCTGAACTTCGCGCCGACCGTGCTCGCCGTGCCCGAGGGCGTGGACGTGCGCAAGGTCGACCTCTCCATCGAGCTGCAGATCCTCGCCTTCCACGAGCAGCGCAAGGCCGGCGAGGAGACGACCCCCGCGCCCGCCGGCGCGCCGCGTGCGGACCTCGGGGCCCGCCCGGCGGCGCAGCCGCGCGCGGCGGCCGCGGGCACCAGTGCCCGGAAGGGACCGGACGGGGAGGTTCCCGCCGTGATGCCGGCATGAGCCTCCTGGTCGTCGGCCTCAGCCACCGCAGCGCTCCGGTGAGCGTGCTGGAGCGGGCCGCCCTCACCCGCGAGACGCAGGCCCGGCTCGTGCACGACACGCTGGCCGCCGAGCCCGCCACCGAGGCGGCGGTGCTGGCCACGTGCAACCGCATCGAGCTCTACGCCGACGTGGACAAGTTCCACGCCGGTGTCGCCGAGCTGTCCACGCTGCTCGCCCGGCACACGGGCGTGCCGCTGGAGGAGCTCACCCCCTACCTCTACGTGCACTACGAGGACCGGGCCGTCCACCACCTCTTCTCGGTGGCGTGCGGTCTGGACTCGATGGTCGTCGGCGAGGGCCAGATCCTCGGGCAGATCAAGGACGCGCTCGCGCTCGGCCAGGAGCTGCACACCGCGGGCCGCCTGCTGAACGACCTCTTCCAGCAGGCCCTGCGGGTCGGCAAGCGGGCCCACAGCGAGACCGGCATCGACAAGGCCGGCCAGTCGCTGGTGACCTTCGGCCTGGAGCAGCTCGCCGGGGGCACGGCCGTCGCCGACTGGGCGGCCGGCCGGCGCGCCCTCGTCATCGGCGCCGGCTCGATGTCCTCCCTCGCCGCGGCCACCCTCGCGCGCGCGGGCGTGGCGCACGTGGCTGTCGCCAACCGCACGCTGGACCGGGCGCAGCGCCTGGTGGAGATCCTCACCGAGCCCGGTGCGCCCGGGGTCTTTGCGGGCCTGACCGCCTCGGCCGTGGAGATGGCCGCCGTCGCCGACGAGCTCGCGCTCGCCGACCTCGTCGTCTCCTGCACCGGTGCGACCGGCCTGGTCCTGACCGCCGACGCCATACGGGCCGCGCTCGCGGGCCGCAAGGACACGGGTCCCTGCGCCGCGGCCCCCGGCCCCTGCGCCGCCGCTCCGGCCGGCACGGACGGCGCCGCCCGTACGGACGTGCGCCTGGCCCTGCTCGACCTCGCGATGCCCCGTGACATCGACGCCGCCGCGCACCGCCTCGACGGCGTCCGGCTCGTCGACATCGAGACGCTCGCCGACGCCTCCGCCGACGCGCCCATGGCCGCCGACGTCGACCAGGTGCGCTCCATCGTCTCCGACGAGGTCGCCGCCTTCGGCGCCGCCCAGCGGGCCGCGCACATCACGCCCACCGTGGTCGCCCTGCGCACCATGGCCGCGGACGTCGTCGCGGGCGAGATGGCCCGTCTCAACGGCCGCCTTCCCGACCTCGACGACAAGCAGCGCGCGGAGATCACGCAGACCGTGCGCCGCGTCGTCGACAAGCTCCTGCACGCGCCGACCGTGCGGGTCAAGGAGCTCGCCTCCACCCCCGGCGGCGCCGGCTACGCCGATGCGCTGCGGGAACTCTTCGACCTCGACCCGCAGGCGGTCGCCGCCGTCAGCCGGGCGGACACGCGTGCCGACAGGCACACCACAGCACGGGAGTCGGCATGAACGACACCTCATCCACGGCGCCGCTGCGGCTGGGAACCCGCCGCAGCCAGCTCGCCATGGCCCAGTCCGGACAGGTGGCCGAGGCCGTGCGGCAGCTCACCGGGCGACCGGTCGAGCTCGTCGAGATCACCACGTACGGCGACGTCTCGCGCGAGTCCCTCGCGCAGATCGGCGGCACCGGGGTCTTCGTCTCCGCGCTGCGCGACGCGCTGCTCGCGGGCGACATCGACTTCGCCGTGCACTCGCTGAAGGACCTGCCCACCGCGCAGCCCGCCGAGCTCGTCCTGGCCGCGATCCCGCGCCGCGAGGACCCGCGCGACGTGCTGGTGGCCCGTGACGGGCTGACGTTCGAGACCCTGCCGCGCGGGGCCCGCGTCGGCACGGGCTCGCCCCGCCGCATGGCGCAGCTCAACGCGTGGGCGCGCGAGCTCGGTCTGGAGATCGAGACCGTGCCGATCCGCGGCAACATCGACACCCGCATCGGGTTCGTCACCAAGGGCGAGCTGGACGCGGTCGTGCTGGCCGCCGCCGGGCTGAACCGCATCGGGCGGATCGGCGAGGCGACCCAGTTCCTGGAGCCCGACACCGTTTTGCCCGCCCCCGGCCAGGGGGCCCTGGCGATCGAGTGCGTCGCGACCAACGCACCGCTCGCCGCCGCGCTCGCCGAGCTCGACGACCCGCACACGCGGGCCGCCGTGACCGCCGAGCGGTCCCTGCTCGCCGCCCTGGAGGCCGGCTGCAGCGCCCCCGTGGGCGCGTTGGCCGACCTCTTGGTCGAGGAGCAGGCTGTCACCGAAATGCGCCTGCGCGGCGTCGTCGGCACCACCGACGGCTCGACGCTGGTGCAGCTGTCCACCACCGGTCCCGTACCCGCGTCCGAGGAGGACGCTCTTGCTCTCGGCCGCGCTCTGGCCGCCGAGATGCTCGACAAGGGTGCGGCCGGTCTTATGGGGGAGCGAGCACTTTGAACCCCACCGCCCCGAACCACCCCGCGCACGGGCACGTCACCTTCCTCGGTGCCGGCCCCGGAGACCCGGGACTGCTGACGCTGCGCGCCGTGGAGGCTCTGGCCGCCGCGGACGTCCTCATCGCCGATCCGCAGGTGCTCGACGTGGTGCGCACGCATGCGCGCAGCACCGTGGACGTGCCGGCCACGACGGTTACTGACGAGTCGTCAAAGAACGCCGACGTGCAGGTCCTTCGGGACACCGCCAATCTTGTCATGACGGCCGCGCGCAGCGGCAAGCGGGTCGTCCGTGCGGTGCTCGGCGACCCCGGCCTGGACGGCAACGCCGCCGACGAGATGCTGGCCTGCGCCGACGGCGGCATCACCTTCGAGGTCGTGCCGGGCGTCGCCACGGCCGTGGGCGTGCCCGCCTACGCCGGTGTGCCGCTGCGCGACGGCCGCGGCGGCGACGTGCGGTTCGTCGACGCCCGTACGGCCACCGCCGTGTGCTGGGCCGAGGTCGGCACGAGCGAGGCGACCGCGGTCGTCTCCACCACCCTCGACTCCGTCGTCGCCGCCGCGGGCGAGCTGGTCTCCGGCGGCCGCAAGCCCGACACCCCGGTGAGCGTGACCGTCGCCGGCACCACCACGCGCCAGCGCACCTGGACGGCCACCCTCGGCACGCTGCAGCAGGTGCTGAAGGCCGCCAAGGTGCTGCCGTCCGCCGACGGCGGGCAGCCCGTCATAGCCGTGGTCGGCGAGCGCAGCGCTGCCGAGCAGCGCGAGCGGCTGTCCTGGTTCGAGTCCAAGCCGCTCTTCGGCTGGAACGTCCTGGTGCCGCGCACCAAGGAGCAGGCCGCCTCGCTCTCCGACCAGCTCCGCTCGTACGGCGCAGTGCCCAGCGAGGTGCCGACGATCGCCGTCGAGCCGCCGCGCACCCCGCAGCAGATGGAGCGCGCGGTCAAGGGCCTGGTCACCGGCCGCTACGAGTGGATCGCCTTCACCTCCGTCAACGCCGTCAAGGCGGTGCGCGAGAAGTTCGAGGAGTACGGGCTCGACGCGCGCGCCTTCGCCGGCATCAAGGTCGCGGCCGTCGGCGAGCAGACCGCCAAGTCCCTGATCGAGTTCGGCGTCAAGCCCGACCTGGTGCCGTCCGGCGAGCAGTCCGCCGCCGGCCTGCTGGAGGACTGGCCGCCCTACGACCCGGTCTTCGACCCGATCGACCGTGTCTTCCTGCCCCGCGCCGACATCGCCACCGAGACCCTGGTGGCCGGCCTGATCGAGCTGGGCTGGGAGGTCGACGACGTCACCGCCTACCGGACCGTGCGCGCCTCGCCGCCGCCGGCCGAGACCCGGGAGGCGATCAAGGGCGGCGGCTTCGACGCCGTGCTGTTCACCTCCTCCTCCACCGTGCGGAACCTCGTCGGCATCGCCGGCAAGCCGCACAATGTCACCGTCATCGCCTGCATCGGCCCCGCCACCGCGAAGACCGCGGAGGAACACGGCCTGCGGGTGGACGTGCTGTCGCCCGAGCCCTCGGTGCACAAGCTGGCCGAGGCGCTCGCGGAGTTCGGCGCGGCCCGGCGCGACGCGGCCCTGGAGGCCGGCGACCCGGTCACCCGCCCGAGCGAGCGGCGGCCCGGATCGCGCAGAAGGGCACGGAGTTGAGCACCACGTACGGCACGTTCCCGGGGGCCCGCCCCCGCCGTCTTCGCACCACGCCGACCATGCGCCGCATGGTCGCCGAGCACCGGCTGCACCCGGCCGACCTGATCCTTCCCGCCTTCGTGCGGGAGGGCGCCAGTGAGCCGGTGCCGATCTCGGCGATGCCGGGCGTCGTCCAGCACACCCGCGACACCCTGCGGAAGGCCGCCGTCGAGGCGCTGGAGGCGGGCGTCTCCGGCATCATGCTCTTCGGCGTGCCCGAGGACGCCAAGAAGGACGGACTCGGCACCGCCGGCACCGACCCCGACGGCATCCTCCAGGTCGCCATCCGCGACGTGAAGGCCGAGGTCGGCGACGAGCTCGTCATCATGTCCGACCTGTGCCTGGACGAGTACACCGACCACGGCCACTGCGGCGTCCTCGACTCCGAGGGACGCGTCGACAACGACGCCACCCTGGAGCGCTACGCCGAGATGGCCCAGGTCCAGGCCGACGCCGGCGTCCACGTCGTGGGCCCCAGCGGCATGATGGACGGCCAGGTCGGCGTCATCCGCGACGCCCTCGACCAGACCGGCCACGAGGACGTCTCCGTCCTGGCCTACACCGCCAAGTACGCCTCCGCGTTCTACGGCCCCTTCCGCGAGGCCGTGGGCTCCTCGCTGCAGGGCGACCGCAAGACGTACCAGCAGGACCCGGCCAACCTCCGTGAGTCGATGCGCGAGCTGGCGCTCGACCTCGCCGAGGGCGCCGACATGGTGATGGTCAAGCCGGCGCTGCCCTACCTGGACGTCCTGGCGAAGATCGCCGACGCGGTGGACGTGCCCGTCGCCGCCTACCAGATCTCCGGCGAGTACGCGATGGTCGAGGCGGCCGCCGCGAACGGCTGGATCGACCGCGACCGCGCGATCATGGAGACGCTCACCGGCATCAAGCGCGCCGGCGCGAACATGATTCTGACGTACTGGGCGACGGAAGCCGCCCGGCAGCTGTAACCGCGGCTTGACGCCCCACGGGCGCACCCCGCGGCGTCCGTGACGCAGCGCAATGGCGGCGTTCCCCGGCCCACCGGCCGGGGAACGCCGCCATCGTCCTGTGCGCTGGTGCGACCCCGAGGCGTTTGCGCAGCTCACGCAAGACGAGGCGCATAGTTCACGATCGTCACCCACACAGGTCGTCTCTCGTGGAAACGGCCGAGGGCGTGGGTATGCACTCGGACCATGACTACCGTGTGTATCGGGACGCTTACGCTGCGGAGGCGTGCATGAGCCATGAACCGGAACTGACGGACGACTGGGAGTACACGCTCCAGGTCCCCTCCGACCCCATGGCGCCGTGCATCGCGCGACGCACACTGCGCACCATCTTCGAGGAACACGGATTCCTCGAACTCGCCGACACCGCCGAGCTCCTCACCTCCGAGCTCGTCACCAACGCCTACCGCTACTCCGACGGCCCCGCCTCCGTGCGCGTCAAGCGCGAGGGCAACCGCGTCCGCGTCGCCGTCTGGGACACCAACCCCCGGCTGCCCGCCCTCGACCGCGTCACCCTGCCCGACGCCGAGACCGAGGCCGCGGAGCAGGGCCGCGGCCTCGGCCTCGTCCAGTGGTGCGCCGACAGCTGGGGCGGCTTCGCCCTGCGCGACCAGCCCCAGGGGCTGGTCGGCAAGCTCATCTGGTTCGAGCTCGGAGCGGGCGCGGGATGACGGGCAGGGCGACGGGCCCCGCGCCGGCTAGAGGCGCTCGGGCGTACGGATGCCGAGGAGCGCCATGCCCTGGTGGAGCGTGCGCGCCGTGAGATCGCACAGGAACAGACGGTTCTCGACGACCTCCGGCGCGTTCTCCTCGCTCAGCACCTGGCACTGGTCGTAGAACGTCGTGAAGTGCGACGACAGCTGGTACAGGTACGCGGCCAGCTTGTGCGGCTCGTACGCGGCGGCCACCTCGGCCAGCGTCTCGCCGAACTGGTCCAGGTGCAGACCCAGCGCACGCTCGGCCGGCGCCAGCGCCAGCTCCGGGTGCGCCACCGGCTTCGCGTCACCCGCCCGCCGCACGATCGAACGGATACGGGCATAGGCGTACTGCAGATAGACCGACGTGTCGCCGTTCAGCGACACCATCTGGTCCAGGTCGAACTTGTAGTCGCGGATCGCCGACGTGGACAGGTCCGCGTACTTCACGGCGCCGATGCCCACGTACCGGCCGTTCTCCGCGATCTCCTGCTCGCTCAGGCCGACCTTCCCGGCCTTCTCCCCCACCACGTCCGTCGCCCGCCCGATGGCCTCGTCCAGCAGGTCCACCAGACGCACCGTCTCGCCCTCACGGGTCTTGAACGGCTTGCCGTCCTTGCCCAGGACCGTGCCGAACGCCAGCTGCACCGCGTGCACCTCGTCGTTCAGCCAGCCCATCCGCCGGGCCGTCTCGAAGACCATCTTGAAGTGCAGCGACTGCCGGGCGTCCACCACGTACAGCAGCGTGCTCGCCTTCAGGTGCTCCACCCGGTCACGGATCGCGGACAGGTCCGTGGCCGCATAGCCGAAACCACCGTCCGACTTCTGCACGATCAGCGGCACCGGCTTGCCGTCCGGACCCTTCACGTCGTCGAAGAACACGCACAGCGCACCCTCGGACCGCACCGCGACGCCGGACTCCTCCAGCAGGCGGCACGTCTCGTGCAGCATGTGGTTGTAGCCCGACTCGCCGACGACGTCCTCGTCACGGATGTCCATGTCCAGCTTGCCGAAGACCGAGTAGAAGTAGATCTTCGACTCGTCGACGAACCGCTGCCACAGGGCCAGCGTCTCCTCGTCCCCGGCCTGCAGGTCCACCACCCGGCGCCGCGCCCGCTCCTTGAACTCCGCGTCCGCGTCGAACAGGGCCCGCGCCGCCTTGTACAGACGGTTGAGGTTAGACATGGCCTCCTCACCGGAGGCCGTGCTGTCACCCTCGGCGGCCTTGTGGTCCAGCTCGTGCGGGTGCTCCATCAAGTACTGGATGAGCATGCCGAACTGGGTGCCCCAGTCACCGATGTGGTGACGGCTGACCACCTTCTCGCCCGTGAACTCCAGGATCTTCACCATCGCATCGCCGATCACCGCCGACCGCAGGTGACCGACGTGCATCTCCTTGGCCACGTTCGGCTGCGCCCAGTCGATGACCGTCGTGCCCGGCTCCTGCGCCGACGGCACACCGAGACGATCGTCCGCGGCACGCGCCGCCAGCGTCTCCGTGATCGCCCGGTCGGAGACGGTGATGTTCAGGAAGCCCGGCCCGGAGACCTCGACCTCCTGCACCAGCTGCCCCTCACCCGACGGCAGCCCCTCGACGACCTTCGCCGCCAGCTCCCGCGGATTGCCCTTCAGCCTCTTCGCCAGCGCCAGCATGCCGTTGGCCTGGAAATCGGCCCGGTCGCTTCGTCGCAGCAGCGGGTCCGCGGCACCGGCCTCCGGCAGAGCAGCCGAGAGAGCGTCCGCGATGCGCTGGTGGAGCGTGGAAGCGAGAGAGGGAACCGAAGCCATGGGATGGGTGCCATTCCGGTAGGCGGCGTTTTCGACATCCCGAGTATCCCATGCACCTACCACAGCACCGCCGGGATTTCCCGCCCGCACGGGCAACCCCGGACCCACCCCGTCCGTCTGGGACAATGGTCATGCCAGGACCGTAAGGAAGGAAGTGCCGTGGCTCAGGCTCAGAGCACCGAGGCCGACTGGGTCTCCCGTTTCGCCGACGAGGTCATCGCCGAAGGGGAGCGCCGCGCCCCCGGCAAACCGATCGTCGTCGCCTCGGGACTGTCGCCCTCCGGCCCGATCCACCTCGGCAACCTCCGCGAGGTCATGACCCCGCACCTGGTCGCCGACGAGATCCGCCGCCGCGGCCACGAGTGCGTCCACATCCTCTCCTGGGACGACTACGACCGGTACCGCAAGGTCCCCGCCGGCATCGACCCCTCCTGGGCCGAGCACATCGGCAAGCCGCTCACCGCCGTCCCCGCCCCGCCCGGCAGCCCCTACGGCAGCTGGGCCGAGCACTTCAAGGCCGCCATGATCGAGGCCCTGGACGAGCTGGGCATCGAGTACCGCGGCATCAGCCAGACCGAGCAGTACACCTCCGGTGCCTACCGCGCGCAGATCCTGCACGCCATGAAGCACCGCGGTGACATCGACGCGATCCTCGACCAGTACCGCACCAAGCAGAAGCCCGCCAAGAAGCAGCAGCAGAAGCCCCTCGACGAGGCCGAGCTGGAAGCCGCCGAGGGCTCCGGCGCCGCGGCCGAGGACGACGGCAGCGCCGGCGGCGCGGGCTACTTCCCGTACAAGCCCTACTGCACGGTCTGCAACAAGGACCTCACCACGGTCACGGCGTACGACGACGAGACCACCGAACTCACCTACACCTGCACCTGCGGGCACGGCGAGACCGTCCTGCTCAGCGAGTTCGACCACGGCAAGCTCGTCTGGAAGGTCGACTGGCCCATGCGCTGGGCCTACGAAGGCGTCGTCTTCGAGCCCAGCGGCGTCGACCACTCCTCGCCCGGCTCCTCCTTCCAGGTCGGCGGCCAGATCGTCGGACCCATCTTCGGCGGCGACCAGCCCATCGGCCCGATGTACGCCTTCGTCGGCATCAGCGGCATGGCCAAGATGTCCTCCTCCAAGGGCGGCGTCCCCACCCCCGGCGACGCACTCCAGATCATGGAGGCCCCGCTGCTGCGCTGGCTCTACGCCCGCCGCCGCCCCAACCAGTCCTTCAAGATCGCCTTCGACCAGGAGATCCAGCGGCTCTACGACGAGTGGGACAAGCTGAACGCCAAGGTCGCCGACGGCACCGTCCTGCCCGCCGACGCCGCCGCCCACAGCCGCGCCGTCCGCACGGCCGCCGGCGACCTGCCGACGACCCCGCGCCCGCTGCCGTACCGCACGCTCGCCTCCGTCGTCGACATCACCGGCGGGCACGACGAGCAGACCCTGCGCATCCTCAGCGACCTCGACCCGGCCAACCCCGTCACCACCCTCGACGAGGTCCGCCCCCGCCTCGACCGGGCCGAGCACTGGATCAACACCCAGGTCCCGGCCGAGTCCCGCACCGTCGTCCGCTCCGAGCCCGACACCGAGCTCCTCGGCTCCCTCGACGAGCAGGGCCGCGAGTCCCTGCGCCTGCTCCTGGACGGCCTCGACGAGCACTGGTCCCTCGACGGCCTGACCGCCCTCGTCTACGGCGTGCCCAAGGTCCAGGCCGGCCTGGAGCCCCACGCCAAGCCCACCCCCGAGCTCAAGCTGGCCCAGCGCGCCTTCTTCGCCCTGCTCTACCAGCTGCTGGTGAGCCGCGACACCGGCCCCCGCCTGCCCACGCTGCTGCTGGCGGTCGGCCAGGACCGCGTGCGCAAGCTGCTCGCGGCCTGACCCCGGCACGACGAAAGGGCCGCCGCCCGGTGATCATCACCGGGCGGCGGCCCTTCGTCGTACGCGCTACGCGCTACTGGTTCGCCTTGGCGACCGCCCCCACGACCTCCTTGGCCACGTCCTGCGCGCCGCTCTTCATGTCGTCGACGTTCGGCGACTTCGCACCCTCGAAACCTGCACCGCTGTACTTGACCGTCACGACGACGTTCGCCGTCCGCGCGACCACGGTCTGGTTCTTGTAGTCGTTGTCGTCCTTCTTCGTCTCCGTGCTCACCAGGCTCGCACTGTCACCGATGCCGTCGACCTTCTCCGTCTTGGCATCCTTGGCGCCGCCCTCTGTGGTCGCCTTGTTCACCTGCTGCTCCGCGAACCCCTCGGCCCGCTTCTCGGCCGAGCCCTGCGTCGGGTCGGCCTCCAGGCGCTTGAGCGAGACGGTCAGCGAACGGAACTGCAGGTCCTTGACGTCGGCGTCGTTCAGGCCGCTCCAGAAGCAGCTCGCCAAGTCGTTGGTGTTGCCGGTGGAGACGGCCCTGCCCTCCTTCTTCTCCGCCTTGGGCACCAGCTTCTCGATCGTCTTCTCGTCGACCGTCTTGCAGACCTCCGGCAGCTTGGCGTACTTCGCCGCCTTGGCCGAGGGAGCGGCGGTGGGAGTGGCCGCCTTCGTGGGCTTGGCCGACTCCTTCTTGGACCCGGAGTCGCCGTCCGAGGAGCAGCCGGTGGCGACGAGCATCACCGGTACTGCGGCGCAGGCGAGGATTCGGGCGAGTCGCGGGGCTGTTCGTCGGTGCATGGGTCCTTCGCTCGTTTGGGAGGGTGTGTCGCGGGGCGTGCGGGCCGGCGGGGCGCCCCCGGTCCGGCGGTGCCTACGGGCACGGTACGCGGACCGTGCCCGGGGGCGGCCGAAGCGGGTCGTTACTCGCCGGGCTAATTGCCGAAGTGCCCCGCGTCGAGTTCGCGGGCCAGGCCCTGGGCCTTGCCCTGCAGGTCCTGGCTGCTGGGAACGTGCTGCTTGTCGGTCGTCCACTGGTCGTACGCGATCGTCACGAGGACGTTGGACGAGCGGAAGACGACGGTGACGTCGCGGTGCACGCCCGTGCCGGTGACGGTCACCCGGTCGTCGACGAACGCGTCGTCGCCGAGGTCGTCGAGGACGCGGGGTGCCAGGCGCGGGTCGGCGGAGGGGGAGGCCGGGGCGGAGGAGGGCGCCGAGGGGGCCGCGGACGCCTCGCCGAGCTGCGGGGCGGGGCCCGCGTCCTTCGGCGCGGCGGCGCTCGCGGCCGGGGAGGCGCTGCCCGAGGGCTTGGCGTTCGGCGAGGGGGTGCCGGCCGAGGGCTTGGCGTTCGGGATGTGCGCGGCGACCGCCTGGCGCTCGTACAGCTGCTCGGCCCGGGCCTCGTCGCTCATTCCCGGCTGGTAGGAGACGACGCGCTCGAAGTCCACGGTCAGGTGCCGGGTGCCGCCCGGCGTCTCCAGCTTCCAGCGGCAGCCGACGCGGCGGTCGGTGTCGTACGTGATGGCCGCCTGGCCCTTGAGGAGCCGCTTGGCCTCCTCCTCGTCGCCCTCGCCGGCGCCCGGCAGCATGCGGCGCAGGGTGCCGGGGCTGACGTAACCGCACGGCTCGGGGAGGCTGTGGTACTTGCCGGGCGGGCCCGCGGGCACCGAGGAGCCGGACTGCCCGGCCTTGGCGTCGACGCCCTTGCCACCCGTTCCGCCGCCCCCGCCGCACCCGGCGAGCGCTGCCGACAGCACCGCCGCGGCCAGTGCGGCTGCCGGCGCGTATGCCCTTCGCTGCACGGTCCGTGGCTCCCTTCGGCCGAAATCCGGTTGCCGCCGCCGGGCGGCGGCTGGACACAATGTGTACCGCACGCGCTGCCGCGTCTGCCGTCCCGCTGTCGTGGATGAGCTGATAGTTCCGGCTTTTGCGTTATCCATGTTTTTCGGGGGAATGAGGTAGATATGTCCTACACCGAGGTGCCCGGCGCCCGGGTACCGATCCGTATGTGGGCGGACCCCGCCACGGTCGAGCCGGTGGCGATGCAGCAGCTGCGGAACGTCTCCACGCTGCCGTGGATCGAGGGCCTCGCCGTGATGCCGGACGTCCACTTCGGCAAGGGCGCCACGGTCGGTTCGGTGATCGCCATGCGGGGTGCGGTGTGCCCGGCGGCGGTCGGCGTCGACATCGGCTGCGGCATGTCGGCGGTGAAGACGTCCCTGACGGCCAACGACCTGCCCGGTGATCTCTCGCGGCTGCGGTCGAAGATCGAGGAAGCGATCCCGGTCGGCTTCGCGATGCACGACGACCCGGTGGACCCGCGCCGTCTGCACGGGCTGCGGACGGCCGGGTGGGACGACTTCTGGGGGCGGTTCGACGGGGTCGCGGAGGCGGTGCACTTCCGGCGGGGGCGGGCGCTGAAGCAGATGGGAACCCTTGGCCAAGGAAACCATTTTGTTGAACTTTGTACTGATTTGTCCGGTGCGGTGTGGCTCATGCTCCACTCCGGGTCCCGCAACATTGGCAAGGAGCTCGCCGAGTACCACATCGGCGAGGCGCGCAAGCTCTCGCACAACCAGGGGCTCGTCGACCGCGACCTCGCGGTGTTCATCGCCGACACGCCGCAGATGGCGGCCTACCGGCACGACCTGTTCTGGGCGCAGGAGTACGCGAAGCACAACCGCGAGATCATGATGGCCCTCTTCCAGGACGTCATCCGCAAGGAGTTCAAGAAGGCCAAGCCGATGTTCGAGCAGGTCATCTCCTGTCACCACAACTACGTGGCGGAGGAGACCTACGAGGGCGTGGACCTGCTGGTCACCCGTAAGGGCGCGATCCGTGCGGGCGGCGGCGAGTACGGGATCATCCCGGGCTCTATGGGCACCGGTTCGTACATCGTGCGGGGTCTGGGCAACGCGGACTCGTTCAATTCGGCCTCGCACGGTGCGGGTCGCCGGATGAGCCGCAACCAGGCGAAGAAGCGCTTCACCGAGCGGGACCTGGCGGATCAGACCGCGGGCGTCGAGTGCCGCAAGGACCGCGGCGTGGTGGACGAGATCCCGGCCGCCTACAAGCCCATCGAGCAGGTCATGGAGCAGCAGCGGGACCTGGTCGAGGTCGTGGCGAAGCTCAAGCAGGTCATCTGTGTCAAGGGCTGACAGTGGAAGGGGCGGGCGCTGAGCGCCCGCCCCTTCTTCAGCTTTCCTGGCGCAAGCGCCAGCGTCGGACGTTGCAGGACTTCTCTGTTCTGCCCAGCCGCTCTGCTGCCTCTGCGATGGTCGGTGCATCGAGCAGGATGCGGTCTTCCCTCTGCGTCCAACTGCGTCGTTGCTGCGGTGGGCGCATGTGCGCGGGGCGTGTCCACCGGCTCACCTCGGCAGCGGCTGACCGCTTGCGCTCCAGCGCCAGGCTTCCTGGGTAGTACAAGTGACCGGCCACTGCCACGCCGCTCTCCCGCATGTACATGATGTTGTACGCGCGGTCCCTGACGTTCCTGCTGGTCAGCCGGGGGATGCCAAGTGTCAGTTTGGTGTAGCGGCAGAGGTAGGTGGCGATTGCCGTGCTCGTGGTGGCGAGGCTGACGAACGGCAGGTCCTGTGCTGTGAACCCCACGGCGCCGTCGGCGTCGATGACTCCGCGGAGGTAGTCGCGTGGGGAGAAGGGGACGCGCGGTGGCGTGATCCGCGTTGATTTCTTGCCGTAGGGAATGCCGAGCTCGGCAAGGCGGTTCCTGGCTTCCAGCGAGCACACGGTCCAGATCGCGGACCGGTGGTTCTCCGAGAAATTCGTTGCTCGTGTGCGCTCACTGATCGTGCTGTTGTACGGGCAGAGCTGCTGGAAGGCACGGAGTATGTCGATGTCCCGGTAGCTGATCTCGACGCTCAGTCTGCCCTTGTTGCCGGTGCCCGCGTGCATGTGCCCGTCCGCCTGCAGGAAGCCGAACATGTACGCGTACCGCGGGTCTTCGAGGTCCATGAAGGTCATGGCCCGATCGTCGGTGGGCCCTGCCGCTCGGTTATTCGAAACGGCAGGGCGTCACTAGAACTGGCGAGCGCATCGCCAGGCGTAAGCGCCGCTTCCGCTCACGCGTCCTGCGGGTACCAGCGGAGCTCGACCGTGTTGCCGTCCGGGTCGAGGACGTAGAGGGACTCGGCGGTGCCGCGGGCGCCGAAGCGGGGGCCGGGGCCGTCGACGACCTCGAAGGTGCCGGCGGCGACGACCTCCTGCCAGTCCAGGGGCTCGACGGTGAGGCAGATGTGGTCGACGTTGGACTCGCCGCGCTCGCGGGGGAACAGGTCGATGATGGTGCCGGGGCTGACCCGGACGGAGGGGAAGGACACCTTGCCCGCGCGCCACTCCTCCACGCGGACCGGCTCCAGGCCGAGCGGGCCGGTGTAGAAGGCGAGCGAGCGCTCGACGTCGGAGACGTTGAGCACGAGGTGGTCGAAGGCGATGACACGCATGGGTCCCCCTGGGTGTAGGGGCCGCCCGGTGCTGGGCGGCCTGCCGTACGACGCTAACCCGTCATGATCGTTTTCGCATCGGTTCCGGGGACTGTGACCGAGGTCGCGGTGGTGGTCAGCCCTCGCGGTGGACCTTGTAGTTCGACGCCTGGGCCCGCGGGCGGACGACGAGCAGGTCGATGTTGACGTGCGGGGGGCGGGTGACGGCCCAGGAGATGGTGTCGGCGACGTCGTCGGCCGTCAGGGGCTCGGCGACGCCGTTGTAGACGGCCGCGGCCTTGTCCTTGTCGCCGCGGAAGCGGGTGAGGGCGAACTCCTCGGTGCGCACCATGCCGGGGGCGATCTCGACGATGCGGACGGGCTTGCCGCACAGCTCCAGGCGCAGGGTCTCGGCGAGGACGTGGGCGCCGTGCTTGGCCGCGACGTAGCCGCCGCCGCCCTCGTAGGTGGCGAGGCCGGCGGTGGAGGACAGGATGATGACCGTGCCCTCGGCCCGGACGAGGCGGGGGAGGAGGGCCTGGGTCACGTTGAGGGTGCCGAGGACGTTGACCTCGTACATCGTGCGCCAGTCGGCGGGGTCGGCGGTGGCGACGGTGTCCGCGCCGATGGCGCCGCCGGCGTTGTTGACCAGGACGTCCACGGTGTCCAGGGTGGCCGCGAAGGCGTCCACGGCCGCGCGGTCGGTGACGTCGAGGGCGTGGGGGACGGCTTCGTGGCCGGCGGCGGTGAGCTCCTCGGCGAGGGCGCGGAGGCGGTCCTCGCGGCGGGCGGTGAGCACGACGCGGTAGCCGGCGGCGGCCAGGCTGCGGGCGGTGGCGGCGCCGATGCCGCTGCTGGCGCCGGTGATGACGGCGGTGCGGGTGCTCATGGTGGGCCTCCTGGGGCTGGCGTGGTCTGGGGGCAGCATAGGCCGGGAGGTGCGGCGGGTCAGCGGCCGCGCGGCGCGTACATGATCACGGCGACGCCGGCCAGGCAGATCAGGGCGCCGGCCACGTCGTAGCGGTCGGGGCGGTAGCCGTCGGCGACCATGCCCCAGGCCAGGGAGCCGGCGACGAAGACGCCGCCGTAGGCGGCGAGGATCCGGCCGAAGTGGGCGTCCGGCTGGAGGGTGGCGACGAATCCGTAGAGCCCGAGGGCGACGATTCCCGCACCGATCCAGGCCCAGCCGCGCCCCTGCGCGGAATCACCGCCCCGCACGCCCTGCCAGACGAGCCAGGCGCCGCCGATCTCCAGGAGGGCGGCGAGGAGGAAGAGGGCGGTGGAGCGGACGATCAGCATGGGTGCGGGGTCATGGGTGGGGGACGGGCGGGCGGGGGCCTACGGCCATACGAGGCAGTAGGGCTGGTGCCCGGCCTCGTGGAGGCGATGGGAGAAGTCCTGCCATTCGTGGAGCAATTGGTAGACGTCGAAGGCGTCGCGCGGGCCGCCGCGGTCGGGGACCGTGGACCAGATGAACGCCGCGGCGCCCACCGATTCCTCGCCAATGCCGCGCAGCGGGTCGACCACGGTCATGGGCAGCTTGACCACGGCGTAGTCGGGGTGGAGAACGACCAGTTCGAGAGGGGGGACCTTGTGCAGGGGTATGCCTTCGATACCGGTGAGGACCATTGCGGCCACCGTCTCCGGTTTGATCTTGGTGAACATGCCGCCCATACCCAGCTCGTCACCGCCGAGCTCCTCGGGACGCATGGAAATGGGCACGCGGGCGGCGGTGGCGCCATTCGGCGCCCCGAAGTATTTGTAGGTCACCCCCACCCGGCCACTCCCGCTTGCGCTGTATTCCTCGCGTTGTTCCTTGCGCCGGTGTCGTCCCTTGTGGGCCCGCTCGGCTCGCTCGGGCCCCAGGTCATCCGTGCCCTCGCCCAGTCCGCCACCGCGATGCATATCTCCACCCGACCGCATTTTTAGGCGGCACAGCCCCCGCCGCGCAACCCGATCATCGTCTCAGAGACCTCCCCCGTGGACGGCGTGCGAAACGCCCGGCCACGACTTGCCGGCGGGCTCTGAGACCATGGCTAGCGTGAGCTACCCATATGAAGCCCCAGTCTCGCAGACGCTATTCGACCGCGCGTCGGTCGTGACGCCCGGTGGCGTGAATTCTCCGGTGCGCGCGTTCCGCGCCGTGGGCGGTACGCCCCGGTTCATGGTCTCCGGTTCCGGTCCGTACCTGACCGATGCGGATGGCCGGGAATATGTGGACCTCGTGTGTTCCTGGGGGCCGATGATTCTCGGCCATTCCCACCCCGAGGTGATCGCGGCCGTGCAGGCCGCCGTCGCCCGCGGCACCTCCTTCGGCACGCCCGGTGAGGGCGAGGTCGCGCTGGCGGAGGAGATGGTCGCCCGGATCGAGCCGCTGGAGCAGGTGCGGCTGGTGTCGTCCGGCACCGAGGCGACGATGTCGGCGATCCGGCTGGCCCGCGGTTTCACCGGCCGCACCAAGGTCATCAAGTTCGCGGGCTGCTACCACGGTCACGTGGACGCCCTGCTGGCCGCCGCCGGCTCCGGCGTGGCGACGTTCGGCCTGCCGGACACCCCCGGTGTGACGGGCGCGCAGGCCGGCGACACGATCGTGCTGCCCTACAACGACCTGGAGGCCGTGCACGCCGCCTTCCACGCCCACCCGGGTGAGATCGCGTGCGTGATCACGGAAGCCTCGCCGGGCAACATGGGCGTGGTCCCGCCGCTGCCGGGGTTCAACGCGGGCCTGAAGGCCGCCTGTGCGCAGAACGGCGCGCTGTTCATCTCCGACGAGGTCATGACGGGCTTCCGGGTGAGCCGCGCCGGCTGGTACGGCATCGACGGGGTGAAGCCGGACCTGATGACCTTCGGCAAGGTCATGGGCGGCGGTTTCCCGGCGGCCGCCTTCGGTGGCCGGGCCGACGTGATGGCGCACCTGGCGCCGGCGGGCCCCGTCTACCAGGCGGGCACGCTCTCGGGCAATCCGATCGCCACGGCGGCGGGCCTGGCGCAGCTGCGGCTGCTGGACGAGGCGGCGTACGAGCGGGTGGACGCGGTGTCCGCCGAGATCAGCGGTCTGGTGGGCGAGGCGCTGACGAAGGAGGGCGTAGCGCACCGTCTGCAGACGGCGAGCAACATGTTCTCGGTGTTCTTCACCGAGGCCACGGTCACCAACTACGACGAGGCGAAGAAGCAGGAGGCGTTCCGCTTCAACGCCTTCTTCCACTCGATGCTGTCGCAGGGCGTGTACCTGCCGCCGTCGGCGTTCGAGTCGTGGTTCGTCTCGACGGCGCACGACGCGGCGGCGATCGAGCGGGTGGCGGCGGCGCTGCCGGCCGCGGCGCGGGCGGCTGCCGGGGCGACGGAGGAGGGCAAGTGAGCAAGGACAGCGACATCACGGTCGTCCATCTGATGCGCCACGGCGAGGTGCACAACCCGGACGGGGTGCTCTACGGGCGCCGGTCGGGCTACCACCTGTCGGACCTGGGCCGGCGGATGGCGGACCGGGTGGCGGACCACCTGGCCGACCGGGACGTGACGTATGTGGTCGCGTCGCCGCTGGAGCGGGCGCAGGAGACGGCGACGCCGGTCGCCAAGGCGCACGGTCTGGACCTGGCGACGGACGAGCGGCTGATCGAGGCGGCGAACGTCTTCGAGGGGAAGACGTTCGGGGTGGGTGACGGGGCGCTGCGCAAGCCGGCGAACTGGAAGCACCTGACGAATCCGTTCCGTCCGTCGTGGGGCGAGCCGTACGTCGAGCAGGTCGTGCGGATGATGGGCGCGCTGGACGCGGCGAAGGACGCGGCGCGCGGTCACGAGGCGGTGCTGGTGAGTCATCAGCTGCCGATCTGGATCGTGCGGAGCTTCGTGGAGAAGCGCCGGCTGTGGCACGACCCGCGCAGGCGGCAGTGCACGCTGGCGAGCCTGACGACGTTCACCTACCGGGGGGACCGGATCGTCTCGGTGGGCTACAGCGAGCCGGCGCGGGATCTGGTGCCGGCTCATCTCCTGGCGGGCGCGAAGCCGGTCAAGGGCGGCGCCAAGGCGTTCGGGGCGTAGGCGGTCGTACGCCCGCGCGGAGGGGCTGTCGTTCTGCAACCGAAAATGCGGTGAAGGCCCTGAAAAGAGCGCAACCGTCGTAGTTCGACGCGCCCTCGTACCTAATGTCCATTTATATGGACGGCATATGGTACGGGGCGCGACGAGCAGGGACGGAGCCGACATGCGCGACAGTCGTGACATCACCCGACGGAGTCTGCTCGGATGGGGGGTGGGAGCGGCCGCCGCGCTCGGCGGCGCCGTCGGCTGCTCCGCGGCCACCGCCGGTGAGGAGCAGGGTGCCCAGGCCCCCGGCGGCAAGGCCAACCCCCCGTTCAAGCCCCGGCTGATCGGCGACGGCTCGACCGCCGACTACGGCAAACAGCCCAACCAGCCGCCCAAGCCCGTGCCGCTGGAGCGGGGCGAGAAGCCCCCGCAGTTCGTGATCTTCTCCTGGGACGGGGCCGGAGAGGTCGGCAACGGCCTCTTCCCCCGCTTCCGCAAGCTCGCCCGCGACCACGGCGCCCGGATGACCTTCTTCCTCTCAGGGGTCTATCTCCTGCCCGAGTCGAAGAAACGGCGCTACGACCCGCCGAACAATCCCCGGGGCGCCTCCGACATCGGCTACCTCACCGACGAGCACATCCGCGAGACCCTGCGCCAGATGCGCGCGGCCTGGCTGGAGGGCCACGAGGTCGGCACCCACTTCAACGGCCACTTCTGCCAGGGAAGCGGATCGGTGGCCCACTGGACGCCCGAGGAGTGGGAGAACGAGATCGAGCAGGCCGTCTCGTTCGTCACCCGGTGGCGCACGAACACCGGATTCCGCGATCTCGAACCGCTGCCCTTCGACTACCGCAAGGAACTCGTCGGCGGGCGCACCCCCTGCCTCCTGGGCCAGGACAATCTGCTGCCGACCGCAGCGAAACTCGGCTGGCGCTACGACGCCAGTTCCCCGGGCGGACTCCAGGTCTGGCCGCGGAAGAAGCACGGACTGTGGGACCTGCCGCTGCAGCAGATGCCCTTCCCGGGTCACTCCTTCGAAGTCCTTTCCATGGACTACAACATCCTCGCCAATCAGTCGGTGAACTCCACCCGCGGCCCCTCGCACCACTACTCCGCCTGGCGGCGGCAGGCCACCGAGTCGTACATCGCCGGCTTCGACCGGGCCTACGAAACGAACCGGGCGCCGTTCTTCGTCGGGAACCACTTCGAGGAATGGAACGGGGGGATCTATATGGACGCCGTCGAGGAGGCGCTGAAATACATCGCCGACGACAAGCGCAAGGACGTCCGCCTGGTGTCGTTCCGGCAGTTCGTCGACTGGCTCGACGTCCAGGACCCCGCCGTACTGGCCGGACTGCGCACACTGGAGGTGGGGGAGAAGTGGACCCCGAAAACGGGCCCGAAAGCCCCGCCGAAGTCCGGGCGGCCCGTGAAGCCGTCGACATCACCGAAGCCGGTGAAGTCGGCCGACCGGGACGAGGAGGACGAGGGGGGTGAAGAAGATCCCTAAACTGCGCATGCGAAACTTTTCACATGAGTGCCTGCCGCGCCCTTCGACGCCACCCTTCCCGCCGTCGTACCACCGTGCCGGCCGCCGTCGCCGCAGCCGTCGCGGCGCTGACGCTGAGCGCGTGCAGTTCCGGTAGCACCTCCGGCGGAGGCGGGCAGACCCAGTTCGTCCAGGGCACGGGCGGCGTCGACGTCGTCGAGGACAAGGGCGCCCGGCAGAGCGCGCCCGAGCTGTCCGGCAAGACCCTCGACGACAAGACCCTCGACGTCGCCAAGGAGTACAAGGGCAAGGTCGTCGTCCTGAACGTCTGGGGCTCGTGGTGCTCGCCCTGCCGCGCCGAGGCCAAGTACCTCGTCGCCGCCGCCCAGGACTACAAGGCCAAGGGCGTCGAATTCGTCGGCATCAACACCCGCGACCCCGACCCCGTCCCCGCCCAGGCGTTCGAGAAGGAGTTCAAGGTTCCCTACCCGAGCCTGTACGACTCCTCCGGCAAGCTCCTGCTGCGCTTCCCCAAGGGCAGCCTGAACCCGCAGGCCATCCCCTCCACGATCTTCATCGACCGCGACGGCAGGATCGCCGCCCGGGCGCTCAAGCCGCTGGGCGACGAGGAACTGCGCAAGACCCTCGACCCGCTGGTCGCGGAGAAGTGACCCCGTGACCGCCCTCACCGCCCTCGCCGCCGGCGAGGTGAACCAGACCGTCCTGTCCGGGGCGCTGCTGCTGGCCCTGCCCGTCGCCGTGCTCGGCGGGCTCGTCTCCTTCTTCTCCCCCTGCGTGCTGCCGCTCGTCCCCGGCTACCTGTCGTACGTCACCGGCGTCAGCGGCGCGGACCTGGCCGAGGCCCGGCGGGGCCGCATGGTCGCCGGGGCTTCGCTCTTCGTCCTCGGCTTCAGCGCCGTCTTCGTCTCCTTCGGCGCCCTCTTCGGCTTCTTCGGCACCACCCTGCTGGAGTACAAGGACACGATCTCCACGGTCCTCGGCGCCCTGACGATCGTCCTCGGCCTCGGCTTCATGGGCGTCTTCAACCTCTTCGGGCAGCGCGAATTCCGCTTCCACACCCGGCCGGCGATGGGCCTGATCGGCGCGCCGCTGCTCGGCGTGCTCTTCGGCCTCGGCTGGGCGCCCTGCATCGGCCCGACGCTGGCCGCCGTGCTCTCGCTCTCCTCGAACCAGGCCAGCGCCGGACGCGGCGCCCTGCTCACCGTCGCCTACTGCGTGGGCCTCGGCCTGCCCTTCGTCGTCGCCGCCGTCGCCTTCCGGCGCGCCCTCGGCGCCTTCGGCTGGGTCAAACGGCACTACGCATGGGTCATGCGGCTCGGCGGCGGCATGCTCGTCGTGGTCGGCCTGCTCCTCGTCACAGGGTGGTGGGACACCATGGTCCAGGACCTTCAGACGTGGTCGTCGCAATACACCCCCGGGATCTGATCAATGGCCAAGACCGATAGCACCCCCTCCACGCAGGAGGAGCCCGAGGCCGACGCCCCGGCCGCGCCCCTGTCCACCGCCCCCACGGAGGACGGCGGGCAGGCCGTGCCCGGCTCGTTCGGCGGCGTGCGGCAGCCCGGCGCCCTGGGGCTGCTGGCCTGGTCCGGCCGGGAGGCCCTCGGCTGGGTCCGCTGGACCTGGCGCCAGCTGACCTCGATGCGGGTCGCGCTGATCCTGCTGTTCCTGCTCTCCCTCGCCACGGTCCCCGGCTCCCTCGTGCCCCAGACCTCCGTCGACGCCGTCAAGGCCGAGGAGTGGCGCGGCAAGCACGAGACGCTCGCCCCGCTCTACGACAAGCTCGGGCTCTTCCACGTCTACAGCTCGGTGTGGTTCTCCGCGATCTACATCCTGCTGTTCGTCTCCCTCATCGGCTGCATCGTGCCGCGCACCTGGCAGTTCGTCGGCCAGCTGCGCAGCCGCCCGCCGGGCGCGCCCCGCAACCTCACCCGGATGCCGGCCCACGCCACCTGGCACACCGACGCCGCCCCCGAGGAGGTCCTCGCGGCCGCCCACCGGCTCCTGAAGGGCCGGCGCTTCCGCACCGAGCGCGGCGAGGACGCCGTCGCGGCGGAGAAGGGCTTCCTCCGCGAGGCCGGCAACCTCCTCTTCCACGTCGCCCTGATCGTCATGCTCGTGGCGTTCGCCTCCGGGCAGCTGTGGAAGTCCGAGGGCGGCAAGCTCGTCGTCGAGGGCGACGGCTTCTCCAACACGCTCACGCAGTACGACGACTTCAAGTCGGGCGCGCTGTTCGACGCCGACGACCTCGACAAGTTCCGCTTCGACCTCGACAGCTTCTCCGGCAGCTACGAGCGCACCGGCCCCCAGAAGGGCACCCCGCGCGACTACGCCGCCCACGTCACGTACTGGAACGGCCCCGACGGCGAGCCCCGCAAGGCCACCATCAAGGTCAACGAGCCGCTGGAGACGGACCGCTCGAAGGTCTACCTGATCGGCCACGGCTACGCCCCCATGGTCAGCGTCCGCGACGGCCAGGGCACCCTCGTCTTCCGTGGCCCGGTGCCCTCGCTGCCGCTGGACAGCAACGTCACCGAGACCTCCGTGCTGAAGGTGCCGGCCTACAAGGACAAGGACGGCAAGGAGAGCGACCTCGGCTTCAAGGGCAACTTCGTGCCCACCCTGGACCTGAAGACCGGCATGATGCTGTCCCAGTTCCCGGCCCTGGACAATCCGCGGCTGGTGCTGACCGCCTACCGCGGCAACCTCGGCGTCGACGCCGGCGCCCCGCAGAACGTCTACCAGCTCGACGTCTCGCGGATGAAGCAGTTCACCGACGAGGACGGCTCGAAGTTCGCGCAGATCCTCAAGGTCGGCGACACCATGAAGCTGCCGGACGGTGCGGGAGAGCTGCACTTCGACGGCATCAAGCAGTGGGCGACCTTCCAGATCTCCCAGAAGCCCGGCAACGAGCTCGCGCTGTCCGGCGCCGTCGCCGCGCTGATCGGTCTGGCCGGTTCGCTGTTCATCCAGCGCCGCCGCGTGTGGGTGCGCGCCGTGGCGGGCGAGGACGGGCGTACGGTCGTGGAGCTGGCCGGCCTCGGCCGCAGCGAGTCCGCCCGGCTGCCCGAGGAGCTCGCCTCCCTCGCCGGCGCCCTGCAGCCCGACGCCCCGCCCGCCGCCCCGGCCGGCGCGGACACCGACCCCGAAGCCCCCGCCGAACCGTCCGAAGGAGCGCGCGCGTGATCCTCGCCGCCGCAGCCAACGAGAACCTGGCCCACATCAGCAACGTGCTGGTGTACTCGGCCATGGCCGTCTACACCCTGGCCTTCCTCGCGCACATCGCCGAGTGGGTCTTCGGCAGCCGCAGCACCGTCGGCCGCACCGCCGCCGCGATCACCGCGGAGGCCGCGCCGTCGGTGACCGTGAGCGTGAAGAAGGCCGGGCAGGGCGGCGGCACGGCCGTCCTGGAGCGCCCGCAGGTCGTCACCCGCTCGGCCCCCGGCAGCCGCGACGTGCCCGACGGCCCCGGCGCCGCCGGCACCAGCGAGAAGGGCGACCTGTACGGCCGCATCGCCGTCTCCCTGACGGTGCTGGCCTTCGCCCTCCACGTGGGCGGCGTCCTCACCCGCGCGCTGTCCGTGGAGCGCGCGCCGTGGGGCAACATGTACGAGTTCTCCACGACGTTCGCGATGGCCGCCGTCGGCGTCTACCTCGGCCTGCTCGCCGCGAAGAAGAACGTCCGCTGGCTCGGCCTGCCGCTGACCACGTCGATCCTGCTCGACCTGGGCCTGGCCGTCTCCGTGCTGTACACCGACAGCGACCAGCTGGTGCCCGCCCTGCACTCCTACTGGCTGTGGATCCACGTCTCCTGCGCGATCCTCTCCGGCGCGGCGCTGTGGGTCGGCGCGTGCTCCAGCCTCTTCTACCTCTTCCGCGACGGCTACGAGGCCAAGCTGGCCGAGGGCCGCGACGGCGACGGGGCCTGGGGCAACGTCATGTCCCGCCTGCCGTCGGCCGCCACGCTCGACAAGTTCGCGTACCGCATCAACGCCACCGTCTTCCCGCTGTGGACGTTCACGATCATCGCGGGCGCGATCTGGGCCGAGGCCGCCTGGGGCCGCTACTGGGGCTGGGACCCCAAGGAGGTCTGGTCCTTCATCACCTGGGTCGCCTACGCCTGCTACCTCCACGCCCGCGCCACCGCCGGCTGGAAGGGCCGCAAGGCCGCCTACCTGGCCCTGGTGGCCTTCGCCTGCTACCTGTTCAACTACTACGGCGTGAACATCCTGCTGAGCGGCAAGCACAGCTACGCGGGGGTGTGAGCGCACAGACGTACCGCGCGCGTGTGCGAAGGCCCGCTCCCTCGTTCGGGGGAAGCGGGCCTTTGTGCGAGCGTGGGGGTGTGGTGGGTTCGTAGACTCGGAGATCCGACAGGGGAGGTGCCTGATGGTGGCTGTGAAGGACTCGACTGAGCTTGATGAGATGTTCGATCTCATCGAAGCGATGAATGTGCCTCAGGGGTATCGGGCGGAGATCATCGAGGGGGAGATCGTCCTGAACCCGCAGCGTGAAATGCATTCCACGATCATCCGGATGCTCACGCGTTCTCTCGAAGACGCTAGGGGCATGGATTACCCGGGGATCCTCTGGGACGTTCGTGTCGACTTTCCCGGCTGCCTCAATGGGTTCGCGCCCGACGTGGCGCTGGTCAGGGAGGGGGCGCGGAAGAACGAGAAGGACCTCTACCGGTACCAGGACCTGGATCTGGTCGCGGAGGTGGTGTCGCGCAGTAGCCGGCGTGACGACTTCGGGGCGAAGCTGAAGACGTACGCCGTGGCCGGCGTGCCGACGTACTTGATCGCGGACCCCAAGACCGGGCTGGTCCACGTCTACCACGCGCCGGGCGACGACGAGTACACCGACGAGACGACGTACACGTTCAAGAGCAAGTTCACCCTGCCCTACCCCGAGATTCCCATCGATACATCTCTCTGGCCCCGCGACTAACGCGCGCCCTGCGTTCGGGCGTGCTAGAGCTGGAGTCATGGAGATCCCCTCCCCCTACGGTGCGTCCGAGACCAAGGGCGACGTCCACACCCTGCGCTACGAGCTGTCGATCCCGTACCCCGTCGACGAGGTGTGGGCCGCCGTCGCCACGCCCGAGGGGCTGCCGACGTGGCTGGCCGCGGCCGAGCCGTTCGAGCAGCGCGAGGGTGGTGCGATCACCCTGCGCTGGCAGAACACCGATCCCCGGGGCAACGCCACGGTCGCGCCCGGCCGGGTGACCGCGTGGGACCCGCCGCGGCTGGCGGAGTACACCGTCGACATCCACGGTCGCGTCCGCTTCGAGCTGGAGCCCGGGCCGCTGGGGGTCGGCGGGACGCTGCTGCACTTCACCAACGAGCTGGCCGGCCCCGAGGACGAGCGCCTGGACTGCCTCGCCGGGTGGCACCACCACTTCGAGTACCTGCTCTCGGCGCTCGCCGGGCACCCCGCCGACTGGTCCGCGTGGACGCCGGAGCGCTGGCGCGAGCTGCGCGAGCACTACGAGCGCGGGAAGGGCTAGGCCCGCGGGCCCTCGTGGCCCGGGTCGTCGTCGCGCTTGAGCGAGCGCAGGAACTCCGGGTTGTCGTCGGGCGCCACCCAGCGCTGCTTGCGCGGGCCCTGTACCCGGGCGGCGCGCGGGCGGCCCGCCACGAGCCAGGCCACCGGGCCCACCAGCACCTCGCCGAACAGCAGGATGATGAACACCCACGCCAGCTTCGGCAGGCCCCGCACCTCGTTCTCCGGCGTGTTGAGGCAGTCGACGAAGGCGTAGATCCACAACGCCAGGATCAGCAGGAACGGCAGATACCTGAGCATGGCGACGGCCCCCGGAGTGCGGTGCTACGGGCCGCTGTGCGGCCCCCGTGACGGGTCCAGGGTAGTGCGTGCTCGATACTGGAAAGCATGGCTTACGACGATCTTCGCTCGTTCCTCCGGGCACTGGAGCGCGATGGCGATCTCAAGCGCATCACGGCGGAAGTCGACCCGTACCTGGAAATCGGGGAGATCGTCGACAGAGTGAACAAGGCGGGCGGTCCCGCGCTGCTCTTCGAGAACGTCAAGGGCGCGGCCATGCCGCTGGCCATGAACGTCTTCGGCACCGACCGGCGCCTGCTGAAGGCGCTCGGGCTGAAGTCCTACGAGGAGATCAGCGAGAAGATCGGCGGGCTGCTCAAGCCGGAGCTCCCGCAGGGCTTCATCGGCATGCGCGAGGCGTTCGGCAAGCTGGGCGCCATGGCCCACGTCCCGCCGAAGAAGGTCAAGGACGCGCCGGTCCAGGAGGTCGTCCTCACCGGCGACGACGTGGACCTGGACAAGCTGCCGGCCCTGTTCACCTGGCCGGAGGACGGCGGCTCGTTCTTCAACCTCGGTCTGACCCACACCAAGCACCCCGAGACCGGCGTCCGCAACCTGGGCCTCTACCGCCTCCAGCGCCACGACAAGCGCACCATCGGCATGCACTGGCAGATCCACAAGGACAGCCGCAACCACTACCAGGTGGCCGCCAAGCGCGGTGAGCGCCTGCCGGTCGCCATCGCCTTCGGCTGCCCGCCGGCCGTGACGTACGCGTCCACCGCGCCGCTGCCCGGCGACATCGACGAGTACCTCTTCGCCGGCTTCATCCAGGGCAAGCGCATCGAGATGGTCGACTGCAAGACCGTGCCGCTGCAGGTGCCGGCCAACGCCGAGGTCGTCGTCGAGGGCTGGCTGGAGCCGGGGAAGATGCTGCCGGAGGGCCCCTTCGGCGACCACACCGGCTTCTACACGCCGCAGGAGGACTTCCCGGCGCTCACCATCGACTGCGTCACGATGCGCCGTCGTCCGCTGCTGCAGTCGATCGTCGTCGGCCGCCCGCCGACGGAGGACGGCCCGCTGGGCCGCGCCACCGAGCGTTTCTTCCTGCCGCTGCTCAAGGTGATCGTCCCCGACATCGTGGACTACCACCTGCCGGAGTCCGGCGGCTTCCACAACTGTGCGATCGTCTCGATCGACAAGAAGTACCCCAAGCACGCGCAGAAGGTCATGCACGCCATCTGGGGCGCGCACATGATGTCGCTGACCAAGCTGATCATCGTGGTGGACTCCGACTGCGACGTCCACGACCTGCACGAGGTGTCCTGGCGCGCGCTGGGCAACACCGACTACGCCCGCGACCTCACCGTCGTCGAGGGCCCGGTCGACCACCTCGACCACGCCTCGTACCAGCAGTTCTGGGGCGGCAAGGCGGGCATCGACGCAACGGCGAAGTGGCCCGAGGAGGGCTACACCCGTGACGGGGGCTGGCCCCAGATGGTGGAGTCGGACCCGCAGACGGTGGCCAAGGTCGACCGCCGGTGGAAGGAGTACGGGCTGTGAGCGCCTCCGCTGCCGCCGCGCCGGAGCTGGGCCGCGCCCGCGGCTTCCTGCGCGTCGTGATGATCGAGCACTCCGTCTTCGCGCTGCCCTTCGCCTACATCGCCTCGCTGACGGCGATGTACCTCAAGGACGAGCACGTCCACTGGTGGCGGCTCTTCCTGGTCACGGTGGCGATGGTGGGTCTGCGGACGTTCGCCATGGCCTGCAACCGCATCATCGACCGCGAGATCGACGCCCGTAACCCGCGCACCGCGGGCCGCGAGCTGGTCACCGGGGCGGTGTCCGTGCGCTCGGCGTGGACCGGCGCGCTGATCGCCGTCGTCTTCTTCCTCGGCGCGGCCGCCCTGCTCAACCCGCTGTGCCTGGCGCTGGCGCCGCTCGCCGTCGTCCCGATGGTGGTCTACCCCTACGGCAAGCGGTTCACGAACTTCCCGCACGCGATCCTCGGGCTCGCCCAGGCCATCGGCCCGGTCGGCGCCTGGCTGGCGGTGACGGGGCAGTGGTCCTGGGACGCGGTCGTCCTGGGCCTCGCGGTCGGCGTGTGGATCGGCGGCTTCGACCTGATCTTCGCCTGCCAGGACGTGGCCGCGGACCGCGCCCACGGCGTGAAGTCCACCCCGGCCCGCTTCGGCATCCCGGCCGCGCTGTACGGCGCGCGGGCGTGCCACGCCGTCACGACGGCGCTGCTGGCCTGGTACGGGCTCCTCACCCACGCGGGTGTCTTCTGGTGGGTGGGCCTGGTGGTGGTCGCGGTGGCGTTCCTCTACGAGCACTCGATCGTCAAGCCGGGCGACCTCTCCCGCCTGAACAGGGCGTTCTTCACCGTCAACGGCTTCATCGGCATCGCCTTGTTCCTGTGCGCGCTGCTGGACCTGCTGGTGCGGGGCCTGACGCTCTGACGGCCCGTCCGCCGCACGTACGCCGAAGGGCGGCCCACCCGGGAGGGGGGCCGCCCTTCGGCGTACGGGGGTCCGCTCAGATGCCCTTGAACGGGTCGTCCGCGAACGGGTCGTCGTTCTTGGCCGCGCCACCGCTCGTGAACGGGTCGGAGCTCTTGAAGGGGCTGTCGTTCTTGAACGGGCTGTCGCCGCCGGCACCGCCGGCCTTGCCGGCGCCCATGACGAACATGGCCGCGCCCATCAGGTCCTGCGGCTTGAGCTCCTGCGCGCCGGAGGGAGCCTTGAGGTTGTCGCCGCCGCCCTTCTTGAAGCCGATGCTGACCGGCAGCGGGCCCTTGGGCTTGTCCTTGTCCTTCTCGTCGGCGAGCTGCGCGAGGTCGAGGGTCACCCCGGCGAGCATGCCGTCCTTGATGGCCAGGTCGAGGGTGACGTCCTTGTCCGGGGCCTTGTCGGCGTCACGGGTGAGCTTGTCGAGCTTGCCCGCCTTGTCGCCGAGCTTGTCCTTCAGCGGCTTGAGGCCCTCGGCGAAGTCCTTGGCTATCTTCTTCGCGGGGAGGGTGGCCGTGACGTGCTCGACGCCGTCCTTCTTGCCCGCGTCCTGGACCTTGGCGTTGTCGGTCAGCGCGCGCTGCAGGACCTCGTAGGCCCGCTTCTGGGTCTCCGGGTCCGGCTTGGGGCTCTTGCTGCCGCTGCCGCCCTTGTTCATGGACTTGGCGAACTCTTCGAAGGACGCCGGGTCGATGCTGATCCAGTCGCCCTTGAGCGCGTTCTTGACGCTCGCCAGGGACGGGGGGAGCTGGTCGGCCTGCTTGAGCAGCGTCTCCATGGCCTGCGAGCCGCGGGAGCCGCTCTTCTTCTTGCCGTGGCGCTCGGCGAAGCCGGCGACGGCCTTGAGGTCCAGGCGCACGTAGCTCTTGCCGTCGACCTGGCGGGTCTCGAACACCGGCTTGGCGTCCTTGCGCGCCAGCCGGACGTCGTAGGTGAAGCCCTTGTCGTCGGCCGTGGCGTCCTTGAGCGGCTTGTCGGAGCCGAAGGCGTAGGTGAGGCGCATCGCGGCGAGCATGTCCGCGTCCTCGCGGGTGAAGTCGTCCGCGTCCTTCATCGCCGCGAAGATCTTCTCGGCGCCGCCGTCGAGGCCGATCTCCGTGGTGAGCGACTTCTGCTCGCCGAGCTTGTCGAACGCCTGCTTGACCTTGGCGGCGGTGCTCAGCTTGTTGCTCGGGTCGCAGGCGGTGGAACCCGCGGCGACGAGCGCCACGACGCCGGCGGCGACAAGAGCTTTACGGGTGGTGTGAATGATGCGCTCCCCCATTGACGGTCCTTGACAAAAGGTCACTTAAGTGCAAAGCGATCGATCATGTCAAAGGGCTTTCGCGACATCTTGCGGGGGAAAGCCTCCGGATAGGCTCGGGGCGTGGAGCCCTACGAAGACAGAACCCCCCGCCGGCCCTGGGTCGTCGGCGTCTCCGGTGCGTCCGGGACGCCGTACGCCGCCGCCGTGGTGCGCGCCCTGCTGGCGGCCGGTGAGGCGGTGGACCTGGTGGTCAGCAGGGCCGCGCGGCTGACGCTGCTGGACGAGACCGGGATCCGCTTCCGGGACGCGCACTGGCAGGAGGACCTGCGCGCCTGGCTGGCGCTGGGCGCGGACGGGAAGCCGCACTTCGAGGCCGACGTCTCGGACGTGCGGTACTGGCCGGCGGGTGATCTGGCGGCGGGGCCGTCGTCGGGCTCGTACCCCGTGCGGGGGATGCTCGTCGTGCCGGCGAGCACGGCCTGCGTGGCGGGTGTGGCGCTCGGCCTGTCGAAGGATCTGCTGCAGCGCGTGGCGAGCGTGACGCTCAAGGAGCGTCGGCCGTTGATCGTCGCGGTGCGGGAGACGCCGCTCAGCGGTCAGACGCTCAAGCAGCTGGTGGCGCTCGACGAGGCGGGAGCCGTGGTGCTGCCCGCCTCGCCGGCGTTCTACGCGGGGGCGACGCACATCCAGGATCTGGTGGACTTCGTCGCCGGGCGGGTGCTGGACGCGGCAGGGGTGCCGCACCGGCTGTACCGCCGTTGGGAAGGAGAGCTCGGTGGTGCGAGTGCGAGCGGGGCTCGCGGTGAGAGCTAGCGCTTCTTCGCGCGCGGCAGGCGGATCTTCGCCTTGGCGGTGCGCGGCTCGGGGGACTGGTGGGCACGCGAGCGGTTGGCCAGGTCCTGCAGCTCGCGCATACGGGCGTAGGCCATCTCGATCGTGTACACGGGGGCTTCACTCCTGAGGATCGAAGGATCGTCGTTGATTCGCTGATCTGGTGAAAGATTTCCGGGGTCTGAGACCTCGTATGCCTTAGATTCTACACGTAAACCGGCGAGTTCGCTGATTATTGAAAGGTGCCAGGCAATGGACGCGGTGGACAGGCAGCTCATCCAGGCCCTGCGGGAGAACGGCCGGGCCTCGTACGCGGAGCTGGGCAGGCTCGTGGGCCTGTCGGGGCCGAGCGTCACGGACCGGATCAACCGTCTGGAGGCGGCCGGCGTCATCACGGGCTACCGCGCGACCGTCAACTCCGCGTCGCTCGGGCTCGGGGTCACGGCCCTGATCGGCATCCAGCTCTCGGACGCCGCCGACCACGAGGACGTGGCGCGCCGGCTGCGCGACCTGGAGGAGATCGAGGACTGCTGGTTCATCGCCGGCGACGACTCGTACATGCTCAAGGTCCGCGTCGGCGACGTGGACGGGCTGGAGCGCACCATCCGCCGGCTGTCCGGCACCAAGGGCGTCAGCCGCACCCGCACCACGATCGTGCTCTCCACCAAGTGGGAGAACCGGGTGGGCGAGCTGCCCGAGGACGCGTAAAAGCGGGGGAGTACGCTCGAAGCGGTCATCCCGAGCATCAGGAGAGGCGGGCGCACACCCATGGACGCTGGGCTCAAGCGCGAGCTGGAGGAGAAGGTCTTCGCCGGGGAGCGGCTCACCCGCGAGGACGGCATCGCGCTGTACGAGTCCGACGACCTGGCCTGGCTGGGCGGTCTCGCGCACCACGTGCGGACGCAGAAGAACGGCGACGTCGTCCACTTCAACGTCAACCGTCACCTCAACATGACGAACGTGTGCACGGCGTCGTGCGCGTACTGCTCGTTCCAGCGCAAGCCGGGCGAGAAGGACGCGTACACGATGCGCATCGAGGAGGCCGTCCGCCTCGCCAAGGCGATGGAGAGCGAGAGCCTCACCGAGCTGCACATCGTCAACGGCCTGCACCCGACGCTGCCCTGGCGCTACTACCCCCGCTCGCTGAAGGCGCTCAAGGAGGCGCTGCCGAACGTCTCCCTGAAGGCGTTCACCGCCACCGAGATCCAGCACTTCGAGAAGATCTCGGGGCTGCCCGCCGACGAGATCCTCGACGAGCTCATCGACGCCGGTCTTGAGTCGCTGACCGGTGGCGGCGCGGAGATCTTCGACTGGGAGGTGCGGCAGCACATCGTCGACCACGACACCCACTGGGAGGACTGGTCGCGCATCCACCGCCTGGCGCACTCCAAGGGCCTCAAGGGCCCCTGCACGATGCTCTACGGGCACATCGAGGAGCCGCGTCACCGCGTGGACCACGTGCTGCGCCTGCGCGAGCTGCAGGACGAGACCGGCGGCTTCCACGTCTTCATCCCGCTGCGCTACCAGCACGACTTCGTGGACATGAAGGACGGCAAGGTCCGCAACCGGCTGCAGGCGCGGACGACGATGGCGACGGGCGCCGAGGCGCTGAAGACGTTCGCGGTCTCCCGGCTGCTGTTCGACAACGTGCCGCACGTGAAGGTCTTCTGGGTCATGCACGGCGTGCAGACCGCCCAGCTCGCGCTGCAGCACGGTGCGGACGACATGGACGGCTCGGTCGTCGAGTACAAGATCACGCACGATGCGGACAACTACGGCACGCCCAACAAGCTCACGCGTGACGACCTGCTGGAGCTGATCCGCGAGGCCGGCTTCCGCCCGGTCGAGCGCAACACCCGCTACGAGGTCATCCGCGAGTACCCCGGGCCGGACGCCTCGCTGCGCGAGACCCCGCAGGCGATGCGCCTCTGAGATCCACTTCGGGTCGTGCTGTACTGAATGCACCCCCCTTGGTCGCCGTCGAGAAGAAGGTCCCGTCCGTGAGTAGCCAGAAGTACGCGTCGCTCCGCTACACCGCCCTGCGGATCGGCCTGCTCGTCGCCTGCTTCGCCCTGGTGTGGGTGCTGTGCTACGCGCACGTCATCCCGCTCGGGGTCGGTGATTCCAACCTGGTCTGGATGGTGCTGCTCGCGCTCGTCCTCTCCGCGCCGCTCAGCTGGGTCCTGCTGCGCAAGCAGCGCGACGCCATGTCCGAGCAGATCGTCGAGCGCGTGGACCGGGCCAAGGCCCGGTTCGACGCCAGTGCCGGCCAGGAGGACGGCGCGCAGGCGCCCGGCGCGTAACCCTTCTCACACCACTTCGACGTCCTGTCGCGGAATACCCCTTTCGCGACAGGGCGTCGGCGCATTTCGGGCATCGTGCGCCTCAAAGTTCTTCTTTGAGACCCTCAAAGCGCCGGTGTTAACGTGGTCGGCATGTCGACGCCCCCGTCCAACCCGGCGTCCGCCACGCGCGGGCGCATATCGCGCATCCTCAACGTCCCCTTCTGGGCCCAGATCCTGCTCGGCCTCGTGCTGGGCGCCCTGCTCGGCTGGGCCGCCAAGAGCGGTGACATCGGCTGGCTGCAGACCGCCCTCGACAAGATCGGCGGCATCTTCGTCCAGCTGCTGATGGTCGTGGTCGCGCCGCTGGTCTTCTTCGCCATCCTGGTGTCGATCACCAACCTGAGGAACGTCTCCAACGCCGCCCGGCTGGCCACCCGCACCCTGCTCTGGTTCATGGTGACCTCGCTGATCGCGGTCGTCATCGGCCTCACGATCGGCCTGCTGACCGACCCGGGCGCCGGCACCGGCCTCACCGCCGCCGACGGCGGCGACCCCAAGAAGAAGGGGTCGTGGCTGGACTTCCTCACCGGAATCGTCCCGACCGACGTCATCACGCCGTTCACCGAGCTGAACGTGCTGCAGATCGTCTTCATGGCCGCCGTCGCCGGCGTCGCCGTCCTGCAGGTCGGCGAGAAGGCCCAGCCCCTGCTCACCCTCAGCGAGTCCGTACTGGAGCTGCTGCAAAAGGTGCTGTGGTGGGTCATCCGCCTGGCCCCGCTGGGCAGCCTCGGCCTGGTCGGCAAGGCCGTCTACAAGTACGGCTGGAACCTGATCAGCAAGTACGCGACCTTCACCGCCGACATCTACGTCGGCTGCGCCATCGTGCTGTTCGTCGTCTACCCGCTGCTGCTCGCCACCGTCGCCAAGGTCAACCCGCTGCGCTTCTTCAAGGGCGCCTGGCCCGCGATCCAGCTGGCCTTCGTCTCCCGCTCCTCCGTCGGCACGATGCCGCTGACGCAGAAGGTCACCGAGCGCCTCGGCGTGCCGAAGGAGTACGCCTCCTTCGCGGTGCCGTTCGGCTCCACGACCAAGATGGACGGCTGCGCCTCGATCTACCCGGCCATCGCCGCGATCTTCGTCGCGCAGGTCTTCGACGTGCCGCTGGAGATCAAGGACTACGTCCTGATCGCGTTCGTCTCGGTCATCGGCTCCGCCGCCACCGCCGGCCTCACCGGCGCGACCGTGATGCTCACGCTGACGCTGTCGACGCTGGGCCTGCCGATGGCGGGTGTGGGCCTGCTCCTGGCCATCGACCCGATCGTCGACATGATCCGCACCGCGACCAATGTGGCCGGCCAGTCGGTCGTCCCGATCCTCGTCGCCGCCCGGGAGGGCATCCTCGACCGCGCGGCCTACGAGACCGCGGACGGCTCCCACCTGGAGCCCCAGCCGCAGCCCGAGCTCCAGCCGCAGGCCGCGGCGGCCTGACGGCCGGATCGCCACCCCCGGCGGCTTGATCGCCACCCTTGACGCCCCTGCTCCCCGTGATATTACCTGCCGGTAACGTGACGGGGAGGAGGGGCTTTTGTCATGAATGTCGTGAGTTCTGTGGAATCGGTGCGGCCCACGAGCAAACGCAGGGCCGCCGGCGGCAAGGTCAAGCGGATGCCCCGCGAGGTGCGGGAGCGGCAGATGCTCGACGCGGCGGTCGAGGTGTTCGCCCGGCGCGGGTACAACGCGGCGTCCATGGACGAGATCGCCGAGCTGGCCGGGGCGTCCAAGCCGCTGGTGTACCTCTACCTGCATTCGAAGGAAGACCTCTTCAGCGCGTGCATCCGGCGTGAGGCCGACGCGCTGACAGCCGCGCTGCGGGCGGTGATCGTGCCGGGCGTGCCGGCGGACCGCCGGCTGTGGAACGGGCTGCTCGCCTTCTTCGCGCACACGGCCGAGCACCCCGCCGGCTGGGCGGTCCTCAGCTGCCAGGCCCGCACGCACGGGGAGCCGTTCGCGCTCGTCGTCGCGGAGCTGCGGCAGGAGATCGCCGGTCTCGTCACCCGGCTGATCGAGGAGACGGCCGAGGCCGCCGGCTGCGCCGTGCCGCCGAGGGAGGCCGCCGGTCTGGCCCACGCCCTGGTCGGTGCGGCCGAGTCGCTCGCGGGCTGGGCCAACGCCGGCACGGACGACGGCCGTTCCGAGAGCGAGACCGCCGCCATGCTGATGAACGTGGTGTGGGTGGGTCTGGAGAGCCTCATGAACGGCCGCCGCTGGCCCCAGACCGCCCGCCCCTGAGGGCCTGCGGTGCGGGCCCGCCGCCGGGCCGTGCCGGCCGCTCCCGCGAGGCTGCGCCGCGGCCTGCCGGGGACGCGGGGCGTGGCTGTCCCGGGGCAGCCTCCCTTGCCGGGCGCCTTGTCGGCGCGTTCCGCTCGGGCGTGTCCTGTCCGGGCGTATCCCGGCGGCTCGTGGAGAGCGCCGGGGCGGGCGGGGCTTGCGCGGTGCCGTGTGGGCGTGTCCCGGGTCGTGCGCGTTCGCTCGGGGACGTCTTGTCCGGGCGCGTTCCTGCGGGTTGGGGAGCGGGCCGGGGCGGGCAGGGCCTGCGCGGTGTCTTGTCGGGCGCGTCCCGGCCGGGCGGGTTCCGCTCGGGCTCGTCCCGGCGGGCCGTGGAGACCGCCGGGGCGGGCAGGGCGGCCCCCATGGTCGGGGGCCGGGTCGGTGCGGGCCGGGCGGGCCGGGGGCGGGTGGGAGGCCCTCTGGTCGGGGTGGGCGGGTAGGCGTAGCGTGGCGGGCCGCTGACGGGAGTCGCGTATGTCCGTATCGCGCAGTGCAGTCCTGCCCCTTCTCGCCCCGCCCCGCACGACGGTCGTCGACGGTGTCGTGCGCGAGGCGTCCGTGCCGGCGCTGGCCGCGCCCGTCCATGACGGCTCGCTCGGTGACCTGCCCTTCGTCAACGCCCTGGCCGACCCCGCGTGCGTCGTCCTCGGGCGCCGGCAGCCCGGCGGGCTGTGGCGGGACGTCAGCGCCGCCCGGTTCGCAGCCGAGGTGCTGGCCGTCGCCAAGGGCCTGATCGCGCACGGCCTGCGTCCCGGCGACCGGCTCGCCCTCATGTCCCGTACCCGCTACGCGTGGACGCTCCTGGACTTCGCGGCCTGGGCCGCGGGCCTGGTCACCGTGCCCGTGCACCCCGCCTCCTCCGCCGCGGGCGTCCGGTGGGCCGTCGTCGGGTCCGGCGCGACGGCGTGCGTCGTCGAGACGGCCGCGCACCTGCGGCTGATCGGCGCCGAGCGCGCGGCGCTGCCCGCCCTCGCGCACGTGTGGCAGCTCGACGCGGGGGCGGTCGGCCTGCTCACGGCCGCCGGCCGCGGCGTGCCGGACGGGGCGGTGACGGCGCGGCGCGCCGCCCGCACCCCGGCCGACCTCGCCACCATCGTCCACACCGCGGGCACCACCGGCCGGCCCAAGGGCTGTGCCCTCACGCACGCCAACTTCTTCGCCGCCGCGGACAACCTGACCGAACTGCTGCATCCGGTCTTCGCACCGGAGGGCCGGACGCCGGCCGGCACGTTGCTCTTCCTGCCGCTCGCGCACATCCTCGGCCGGGTGATCGCCGTCGGGTGCCTGCGGGCGCGCGTCCGGCTGGGACACGCGCCGTCGCTGCGGGGAGAGGACCTGGCGGCCGGTCTGGCCGGTTTCGGCCCGACGTTCGTGGCGGCCGCCCCGCACGTCCTGGAGAGGGTGCCCGGCATCGGCTCCCGACGGGGCGTCCGGGCGGCGCTCGGGGGCCGGGTCCGGCACGTCATCGGCGGGGGCGCCCCGCTCGGCGGCCGGCTCGCCGGCCTCTGCGCGGACGCCGGCGTGGAGGTCCTCCAGGGCTACGGGCTGACCGAGACCACCGGCGTCGCGGCCCTCACCCCGCCGCGCGGCGCGCGCGCCGGCACGGTGGGCCGGCCGCTGCCCGGCACCGCGGTGCGCATCGCGCCGGACGGCGAGGTGCAGGTGCGCGGCGGGCACGTGCTGGCCGGCTACTGGGACGCCGTGCAGCAGGCCGTGGTGCCCGCCCCGGCGGGCCGGTGGTGGGCCACCGGCGACCTGGGGTCGCTCGACGAGGACGGCTACCTCACCGTCACCGGCCGGCGCGAGGACCAGATCGTCACCGCGGACGGGTCCCGCATCGCGCCGGGACCGCTGGAGGAGCGGCTGCAACGGGACCCGCTGGTGGGGCGGTGCGTGGTGGTGGGGGAGGGCCGGCCGTACCCGGTGGCCCTGATCGTGCCGGGCGCCGGCGTGCCCGTCGACGCGTCGCTGCCGCCCCGGCTGGGGGCCGCGGTGGCGGAGGCCAACCGGGCGGTGCCGCGGGCCGGGACGGTCCGGCGGTTCGCCGTCCTGCCGGCGGGCCTCACCGAGCAGGACGGTCACCTGACGGCCTCGGGGACGGTGCGGAGGGCGGCCGTCGCCGCCGACTTCGCGGCGGAGATCGACGCCCTGTACGGGGACTGAGCGCCCCCGGCCCCTGCAGGGCACCAGGGGCCGGGGGCGCCGGGCTAGCGGCAGTTCCCGGAGGCCGGCTCACCGGCGAAACGATCCGCCAGCCAGTTCGCGGCGGGTATCGACTCGGTGATCACACCCAGGATGTGTCCGCCCAGGGGCAGCGACTTCCAGTGGACGTTCGCGCCCTTCGCGCACCAGTCGGCGCGCAGCTGCTTGCCGACCGCGTAGGGGATGAGCTCGTCGATCGCCCCGTGGTAGAGGTACACGGGGTGCCGTGGGGCGTGGGTGCCGAGCGTGGAGGCGCGCAGGGCGCGCTGCCAGTCCGGTGCGTTCAGCGGGTTGCTGACCGTCACGTCGGAGATGCGCTTGAAGAGACCGGCGACGGTGTTGATCGCCACGCAGTGCTTCTTCATGAAGTCGACGTAGGAGCGGCCCTTGTCGTTGAGGTAGGTGTCGAGGCGGAGTTCGGGGTGGGCGGCGTCGTGGCCGGCGGCGGCCATGAGGAGGAAGCCGGCGCCGATGCCGCCGTCGTTGTGGGCCGCCGTCCTGAGCAGATCGGCCGGCACGCCGCCGGTGGCGGTGCCGCGCACGTCCAGTTCGGGGGCGTAGGAGTCGTGGAGTTCGGCTGCCCAGCTGCCGGCCTGGCCGCCCTGGGAGTAGCCCATGATGCCGACCGGCGACGTCCGGCCGAGCCCGGCCTGCGGCAGCCGCTGGGCCGCGCGGGCCGCGTCGAGGACGGCGTGGCCCTCGGCGGGCCCGACGGCGTAGGTGTGCTCGCCGGGGGTGCCCAGGCCCTCGTAGTCGGTGACGGCCACGGCCCAGCCGCGCAGCGTCAGCTGCTGGATGAGGTTGGCCTCCAGGGTCGTGCCGTACGGGAAGCCCGCGGAGGGCGCGCAGGCGTCGCCGAGGCCGACGGTGCCGACGGCGTACGTGACCAGCGGGCGCGGGCCCGTCCGGCCGTCCTGGGGGACGATGACGGTGCCGGAGACGACGTTCGGGGTGCCCTTGGCGGTGGTCGAGCGGTAGGTGATGTGCCACGCCTTGGTGCGGGTGGGCTGGCCGGGCAGGGGGTGGAAGGAGGTGGGGGCGGCGGTGACGATGTCGCCGGGGGCCCCGGCCGGCTGCCCGGCGGCACGGGCGGCGGACGCGGTGCCGTTCGCCAGGCCGAACGAGACGGCCAGCGCGGCGAGCGCGGCGAGGGCTCTGGTGCGCAGGTGCATGCGGCTCTCCCAACTGTCCCGTGGTGCTCCAACAGTTCGGGCCGACGCTAATGACCTGCGGGTAAGCGGGTGCTGACCGGGAAGCTCAGCTTCGTTGACCGTGGAGCCGGTACGCCCCCGGCGTCGTCCCCGTCCAGCGGCGGAACGCCCGGTGGAAGGCGGTGTCCTCGGAGAAGCCCAGCCGGGCCGCGAGCTGGGCGATCGGCTCCCGGCCCTCCGCCAGGCCGGTGATCGCCGCGTCCCGCCGCACCTGGTCCTTGAGCCGCCGGTAGGAGGTCCCCTCCTCCTGCAGCCGGCGCCGCAGCGTGGCGGGGCTGACCGCCAGCCGCGCCGCCAGCTGGGTCACCTCCGGCAGCCGGGCCGGCCGGCCCTCGCCCAGCGAGCGCAGCAGGGCGTGGCGCACCTGCTCGGCCACCGTCGTGCCGTACTCGCGCCGGCTCAGCAGGCCCGCGGGGGCCTGCCGCAGCAGTTCGCCCAGGCCCTCCTCGTCGCGTACGACGGGCGCGGCCAGCCACCGCGCGTCGAAACCGGCCGCCGCCGTGGGGGCGGGCCCCGCCCCGCACCGCACCGGGCAGCCGAACATCAGCGGGTACTCGGCCGCGTACGGCGGGGCGGGATGGGCGAAGCGGGCCCAGCGCAGCGGGATCCGCCGGCCGATCAGCCAGCCCGCCAGCCGGTGCCAGAGGGTCATCGTGCACTCGGCGAGGAAGGCGCCCTCGGGATGGCCGCGCAGGTCGTTGTGGAAGGCGAACACGGCCTCGCCGCCGCTGCGTTCGAGCCCGAGGTCCGGGCCGCCGGGGAAGAGGCCGTAGAAGCGCACCGCCCGCTCCAGCGCCGCGCCCAGGTCGGGGCAGGCCAGGCACGTGCAGCACATCATGGCGAACGTCCCGGGCCTGCTGGGCACCGGGCCCAGGCCGAGGAACTCGTCGCCGGTGGCCCGGTGCAGACCGCGCACCAGCCGCGCGAACTGCTCGGCCGTCACCTGCGCCGTGTCGTCCCCGAGCAGCAGCGGCGGGATGCCCGCGCCCTGCAGCAGGGGCACGGTGTCGAGGCCGAGCCGGCGCGCGCCGCCGAGCGCGGCGCGCAGGTGGTGCACGGTGATCCCCGGGCTGCCCATGGACTGCACGGTAACCCCCGTTGAGCGCCCGGGTCAGCGGTGCTGACGATTCCGGTCATCCCGGTGGGCCGGACGGGCTTCGTAGCGTCGGGGGAGACTCACCCGGGGAGGCGTGATGCGGCAACGGCCCGACACCTTGGCCGAGTTCACCGAATGGACCGCTGACCAGTACGGGGCGCTGCCCGCGCTGCGCCACCGCGCGCGGGAGGGCGACCGCGGCTGGGTGGAGACGGGCTACGACCGGCTGCGCGAGACCGTACGGGCCGCCGGGCGCGGTCTGATCACACTGGGGGTGCGCCCGGACGACCGGGTGGCGATCCTCGCGGAGACCCGGCCGGAGTGGACGTACGCCCACTTCGCGGTGCTGGCCGCCGGGGCGGTCGTGGTGCCGGTCTACCCGACGGCCGGCGAGGCCGAACTGGCCTGGGTGCTCGGCGACTCGGGCGCCTCGGTCGTCATCTGCGAGAACGCCGCGCAGGCGGTACGGGTGGAGGCGGTGCGGCCGAAGCTGCCGGGGCTGCGGCACGTGGTGCTCATCGACGACGACGGTCCCGTCCACGACCCCGGGGCGCTCGTCCTCGGGCGGCTGCCGGCCGGGGTGCCGCTGGAGGAGCTGCTCGGGCGCGCCGCGGCCCGCCGCCCCGAGGACCTGTGCACCGTCATCTACACCTCGGGCACCACCGGTCTGCCCAAGGGCTGCTGCCTCACGCACGGCAACATCGTCGCCAACCAGGACGCGACCGCCCACCTCACCGAGGGCGGCCCCGGCGACACCACGTACCTCTACCTGCCGCTCGCCCACGTCCTCGGCATGCTGATCGAGCTCACCGCGCTGCGCCGCGGCGGCACGCTGTGCTACTTCGGCGGCCGGGTCGAGGACGTCGTCGGCGAGCTGGCCGAGGTCCGGCCCACCCATCTGCCCTCGGTGCCCCGGCTCTTCGAGAAGGTGCACGCCATGGTCGTCTCCCGTGCCGAGGCGCGGGGCCCGGACGGCCCGGACCGGCTGGCCGCCGCCGTCCGCACCGGGCTCGCGGTCGCGGAGCTGCGCGCACGGGGCGAGGAGCCGGCCGGGCCGCTGCGGGCGGCGTGGGAGGAGGCGGAGGAGAGCCTGTTCGCCCCCGTGCGGGCGGTCTTCGGGGGCCGGCTGCGATGGGCGCTGACCGGGGCCGCGCCCATCGCGCCGCAGACCCTGGACCTGCTGCGGGCCTGCGGCGTCGCGGTCTTCGAGGGGTACGGCATGACCGAGTCGTCGGGGGTGATCACCCTCAACCACCGGGGCGCGGTCCGCCACGGGACGGTGGGGCGGGCGGTGGACGGGTGCGAGGTGCGGATCGCGGAGGACGGGGAGGTGTACGCGCGGGGGCCGGGCGTCTTCGCCGGCTACCACGGCAACCCGGCTGCGACGGCGGAGGCGCTGGACGCGGACGGCTGGCTGCACACCGGCGACGTCGGCACCCTGGACGCGGACGGCTACCTCAGCATCACCGGCCGCAAGAAGGACCTGATCATCACGTCGAGCGGCAAGAACCTCGCCCCGGCGCCGGTGGAGTTCGCGCTCCAGCACTCCCGCTGGATCTCCCGGGCCGTCATGATCGGCGACCGGCGCCCGTACCCGGTGGCGCTGCTCACGCTCGACGCGCAGGAGGTCGCGGCGTGGGCCGCCCGGGAGGGGGTGGAGCCGGGGGAGGCGGGGCTCGCCCGGCACCCGGCGGTGCGGGAGCTGTGCCGGGAGGCGGTGGAGGCGGCCAACGAGCAGGTGGCCCGGCCGGCCCGCATCCGCGCGTTCACGGTCCTGGACGAGGACTTCGGCGTCGGGAACGGGACGCTCACGCCCACGCTCAAAGTCCGGCGGGCGGCGATCAGCGAACGTTATGCCGCGGAAATCGATGCGTTGTACGAACGAGAACGGTAAATGGTTCGGCCGTGAAACCAGTTTCCCCGTGCTCGCGGCCGGAAAATCGGAAAAGGTGTGGTCAGGGCCCGGGCCGGGTGCGGTCCGGTAAAAAGGCAGGAGCCCTGCCTTCCGCCGAAGCGGAAGGCAGGGCTCCTTGGGTACAGCACATCAGCCGCGATCGGCTGGGCGTCGCACCGGAGGGATCCGAGGATCAGACCGGGGTGACGTTCTCCGCCTGCGGGCCCTTGGGGCCCTGCGTGACGTCGAAGTTGACCTGCTGGTTCTCCTCGAGGGAGCGGAAGCCAGAGGCGTTGATCGCGGAGTAGTGGACGAAGACGTCGGGGCCCCCGCCGTCCTGGGCAATGAAGCCAAAGCCCTTTTCAGCGTTGAACCACTTCACGGTTCCGGTAGCCATAAGCCCTCCTTGGGCCAAAGGGTTGCCCTGCTCCAGAACCTGCGAGAAGTCTGAAAACTACAAAAGCCTGCGGGGTCACATGCTCCGCAGGCTCTGTACTGCAAGGGAAACCAAACTGCAACTTGCGGCGAGCCTAGCACGCGATGTTCTCGCACGGAAGGAGTCGAAGATCACGCCCAGGGCTGGTTTTCCGGCCCTTCCCACGGGAAAAGATCGCTGGTCGGGCTCGAATCGGCAGGACCCCGGCCCAGCGGCCCCCGGACACCGGGGCTAGCCTCCGGATGTGGACAATTCAGCCTCAGACGTAGCGATCGCCGACGACGCGGCCCGGCAGTTCAGCCCCCGTCCCCGCGTCGGTCACATCCAGTTCCTCAACTGCCTGCCCCTCTACTGGGGTCTCGCCCGGACCGGCACGCTGCTCGATCTGGATCTGACCAAGGACACCCCCGAGAAGCTCAGCGAACGGCTGATCCGGGGGGAGCTCGACATCGCCCCCGTCACCCTCGTGGAGTTCCTCCGCAACGCCGACGACCTCGTCGCCCTGCCGGACATCGCGGTGGGCTGCGACGGCCCCGTCATGTCGTGCGTGATCGTCTCGCAGGTGCCGCTCGACCGGCTGGACGGGGCCAGGGTCGCGCTCGGCTCCACCTCGCGCACCTCGGTGCGGCTGGCGCAGCTGCTGCTCGCCGAGCGCTACGGGGTGGCGCCCGACTACTACACCTGCCCGCCCGACCTGGGCGCGATGATGCAGGAGGCGGACGCGGCGGTGCTCATCGGGGACGCCGCCCTGCGGGCCTCGCTGCACGAGGCGCCCCGGCTCGGCCTGGAGGTCCACGACCTCGGGCAGATGTGGAAGGACTGGACGGGCCTGCCGTTCGTCTTCGCCGTGTGGGCGGCCCGCCGCGACTACCTGGCGCGCGAGCCGCACATCGTGGCCAAGGTGCACGAGGCGTTCCTGGCCTCCCGGGACGTGTCCCTGCAGGAGGTCACCAAGGTCGCCGAGCAGGCGGCCCGCTGGGAGGCGTTCGACGCCGGCCTGCTGGAGCGCTACTTCACCACCCTCGACTTCCGCTTCGGCCCGGACCAGCTGGCCGGCGTGGCCGAGTTCGCCCGCCGCACCGGCCCCACGACGGGCTTCCCCGCCGACGTGCACGTGGAACTGCTGAAGCCCTGACCCCTCCGGGGAGGGATCAGGGCTTCGTACGTCCGAGGACGTCCGGCAGGGCGGCGCCGGGCTCCCGTGGAACCACCGGGGTCCGGCGGACGGCCCCGCCGTCGGGCACGTCAGGAGACGGGCGTCAGGAGACGGGCGTCAGGAGACGGGCGTCAGGAGGAGGGCGTCGGGCCTTCCATGTGCTGGCTGATGTACTGGATCAGCCCCTCGCCCATGTTCGGCACGTAGGTCTTGGCGTTGTGCTTGCCGCCGGGGATTTCCCGCAGCATCGTGTGCACCGGGCCCTTGCCGTACTGCGCCTGGAACTTCTTGACCTGGCTCATCACGATCGGCGGCTCGGCCGTGCCCACCTGGAAGGCGACGTAGACGTCCGGGCCCTTGGTGTCGATCAGCCGCTTGGCCAGCACCTCGGGGTTGTTCTCGGCCATCTCCTGCTCGTGCCCCTTCCACAGGGGGGAGTCCGGGACGATGTCCGGGCCGGAGGCGATCACGGCCTTGAACTTGTCCGGGTGCTTCAGCACGGCCTTGAAGCCCGCGAAGCCGCCGGAGGAGGAGCCCATGAAGCACCAGCCGTCACGCGACTTCAGGGTGCGGAAGTTCTGCTTGACCAGGTCCGGCACGTCCTCCGTCAGCCAGGTGCCCATCTTGGCCTGGCCGGGGATGTCACTGCCGTCGTAGTAGTGCTTGTCGTCCGGGTTGAGCACCGGCATGGCCAGGATGAAGGGCAGGCTCTTGCCCTCCTGCGACCACTTGCTGATGCTCTGCTGGAGGCCGAGGTCGGTGCCCATCCAGTAGTTGTTCGGGTAGCCGGGGCCACCGGGCAGCGCGATCATGACCGGGAAGCCGCTCTTCGCGTACTTCGGGTCCTTGTACTGCTTGGGGGCCCAGACCCAGACCTTGCCCTTGAAGCCGGACTTCGGGCCGTCCAGGGTGACGACGCCGATCTCCGTGCCGTCGCCCAGGGTGTTCGCGTTCTTGAACTGAGCGGCCGGGCCCGTCGGCATCAGCGTCTTGGAGTCGCCGGACTTCTCGCCGCTCGTCCCGCCCGCCTGGCCGCCACCCTTGTTGCTGTCCTGGCCGAAGCTGACCGGGTCGCCCTTGGTGGAGAACGGACCGAACTCGAAGTACTTCATGACGCCGCCGGCGATCAGGCCCAGCACGGCTATGGACGCCACGATGATCGTCCACTTCTTGGCGCGCGAGGCGCGCTGCCGGCCCTGGGACTGGTACGACCCGTTCGGCGGGTAGTCGCCCTGGTCCCCGTGGTCGCCGTAGGCGCCGGGGCCGCCGAAGCCGCCGCCGGACTGCTGCTGGTAGCCGGGCGGAGGCGGCGGGTAACCGCCGCTCTGCTGCCGGTATCCCCCGTTGGGCTGGTAGCCCCCGTTGGGTTGGTGCGTCATCGCGTCGCTCCGGATGATGCTGCTGCCCCGAAGGACATGACGGTTTGTTCCGTCCTAGTGGATGGGCAAATCAGGGTGCGGGGTTCCTGGGAGACCCCGTGAATTGAGTCATAGGCTCGAATTCGGGGCCGGAAGGCCCCCTCCAAGGGGGAGGCGAAAGGCCCGATGCAGCCGTTGTCGGAAGAAGATCCGCAGGTCATAGGCGCGTACCGGCTGCTGGGCAGACTCGGTGCGGGCGGCATGGGCCGGGTGTACCTGGGACGGAGCGCCGGCGGCCGCACCGTCGCCGTGAAGGTCGTACATCCGCATTTCGCCCTCGATGAGCAATTCCGCGCGCGCTTTCGCCGGGAGGTCGAATCGGCCCGCCGGGTCGGCGGGGCGTGGACCGCGCCCGTCCTCGACGCGGATCCCGGCGCGGGAGTGCCCTGGGTGGCGACGGGCTACGTGGCCGGCCCCTCGCTCACCCAGGCGGTCGCCGAGGTGGGCCCGCTGCCGGAGCGGACGGTACGGGCGCTGGGCGCGGGCCTCGCCGAGGCGCTGGCCGCGGTGCACGCCCTGGGGCTGGTGCACCGCGACGTGAAGCCGTCGAACGTCCTGCTGGCCCTCGACGGCCCCCGCCTCATCGACTTCGGCATCGCCCGGGCCACGGACGGCACCGCGTCCCTGACCTCCACCGGCGTCTCCATCGGCTCGCCCGGCTACATGGCGCCCGAGCAGATCCTGGGCCGTGACGTGACGGGCGCGGCGGACGTCTTCTCGCTGGGTGCGGTCCTGACGTACGCGGCCACGGGCGAACCGCCCTTCGGCGGCGACAGCTCGGCGGCCCTGCTCTACAAGGTCGTGCACGAGGAGCCGGTGCTGGGCCCGGGCCTCGCGGGCCCGCTGCGCGAGCTGGCCGCGGCCTGCCTGGCCAAGTCCCCGGCGGACCGCCCGACCCCGGCGGAGGCGGCCCGCCGCCTCGCCGCGCCGGAGGGCGCGGACGCCCTCGTACGCTCCGGCTGGCTGCCGGCGCCCCTGGTCGAGAGGGTCAGCCGGCAGGCAGTGGAACTCCTGGACCTGGAGGCGAGCGGCCCGCCGCCTGCACAGCCGGACGGGCGGGGGCCGGGTTCCGGGCCTGCGCAGGGGGCGGGCCAGTGGCCCGGGCGGGACCGGGACGCCGTCGGGGGCGACGAGGGGGTGCCGCAGGGCGCGGGTGGGGTGCCGGAGGGCGTCGGGGGCCCGCGGGCCGACGCGGGTTCCGGGCCTTTGCCGCACGGAGCCGGCCGGGCGCCGGAGGGGCGCGCGGGACGGGTGCCCGGGCAGGGGGCCGTCGCGGGGTTCGGGCCTGCTCCGCAGGGGGAGCGGTCGGGGCGGTTGCCCGGGCGGTGGCGGCAGGCCGCCGGGGGCGGTCAGGCGCCCTTGGGGGCCGAGCACCTCGCCACCGAACCCGACGGCAGACGCATCGCGCTGTCCGCCGGCGTGACGGCCGGGCCCGCCGGGCGCCGCGGCCGGCGCTTCGGCTGCACGCTCGTGCTGACCGTCGCGGGCGCCCTGGCCGCCACCACGACGGCCCTGTTCGTCTTCGACGTGCTGCCGCCCGGCGCGCGTGAGTCGGGGAAACCGGCCGCGACCCCCTCACTGCCCTCCGCCGGCAACCCCACCCCACCGAAGCCGAGCGCCGACGCGGGCGAGCCGCGCGCCACCGTCCCGCAGGCGTTCCTCGGCACCTGGACGGGCTCCGTCGTCCAGTCCGACGGCACCGCCAACGGCACGATGACGAGCACCGTCACCGCCGGCGGCAAGGACGCCTACGTCGTGCGCACGAGCTATTCGGTCCTCGGCGTCATGGAGTGCCGCGCCAAGGCCAAGCTGCTCTCGGCGACCAGCACCAGGATCACCGTGGAAGAGGTCACCGACGGTGAGAAGAAGGCCCTCTGCACGGGTGCGAAGGCGACCGTGACGTACGCGCTCGCCCCGGGCGGCAGGCTGGCCTACGCCTCCGACGACGCCGCCGGCGGCCGGCCCACCGCGACGCTCACCAGGACCGGCGGCTGAACCGCCCCGCCCCCGTCCGGCCCGGACGTCCGCCCCCGGCCCGGTCTCCGGCCCGCCCAGGGCCCTCGCGTAGGCTGGCCCGGTATTCGCATACCCCCTCCGAAGGGACGCCCGGTGACCGAGAACGCCGACCTTCAGTTGGTCCTCGACCGTGCCGCAGCCGGTGGCCGGATCACCCCGGAGGAGGCGCTCGACCTCTACCGGTCCGCCCCGCTGCACGCCCTGGGCGCCGCCGCCGACGCCGCGCGCCGCAAGCGCTACGCCGGCACCGAGCACATCGCGACGTACATCATCGAGCGCAACATCAACTACACGAACTCGTGCGTCACGGCGTGCAAGTTCTGCGCCTTCTACGCCCCGCCGAAGAGCGACAAGGTCTGGACGCGGCCGCTGGACGACATCCTGCGCCGCTGTGCGGAGACCGTCGAGCTGGGCGGCACGCAGATCATGTTCCAGGGCGGGCACCACCCCGAGTACGGCGTGGAGTACTACGAGGAGCACTTCTCGGCGATCAAGAAGGCGTTCCCGCAGCTCGTCATCCACTCCCTCGGTGCCTCCGAGGTCGAGCACATGTCGCGCATCTCGGGCGTCTCGGCGGAGGAGGCCATCCGCCGCATCCACGCCGCCGGCCTGGACTCCTTCGCGGGCGCCGGCGCCGAGCTGCTGCCGGCGCGGCCGCGCAAGGCCATCGCGCCGCTGAAGGAGTCCGGCGAGCGCTGGCTGGAGATCATGGAGCTCGCCCACACCCTGGGCGTCGAGTCGACCTCCACCATGCTGATGGGCACCGGCGAGACCAACGCCGAGCGCATCGAGCACCTGCGCATGATCCGCGACGTGCAGGACCGCACGGGCGGCTTCCGCGCCTTCATCCCGTACACCTACCAGCCGCAGAACAACGTGCTGAAGGGCCGGACGCAGGCCACCGTCTTCGAGTACCTGCGGATGATCGCCGTCGCCCGTCTGTTCCTCGACAACGTCGCCCACATCCAGGGCTCGTGGCTGACGGTCGGCAAGGAGGCGGGCCAGCTCTCGCTGCACTACGGCGCGGACGACCTGGGCTCGGTGATGCTGGAGGAGAACGTCGTCTCCTCGGCCGGCGCCCGGCACCGCTCGAACCGCATGGAGCTCATCGACCTCATCCGCAAGGCCGGCCGCGTCCCGGCGCAGCGGGCGACGACGTACGAGCACCTGCTGGTGCACGACGACCCGGCGAACGACCCCGTCGACGACCGCGTCGTCTCGCACCTGTCGTCGACCGCGATCGAGGGCGGCACGGCGCACCCGGAGCTGACGATCGTCGAGGCGAGCTGACGGCCGGGACGGACAGGACGGACGGACGATGTCCACGGTCCACCGCGTCCGTGCGGTCCGCCTGACGGAGGGCGGCGAGGGCGGCGAGCTCCTGTCGGCGCCCGGCGGCTACGCCGTCGCCGTCTCCGGCAGCCGCATCACCGCGATCGGCCCGTACGAGCGGGTGCACGCGGAAGCCGGCGAGCACGCGCGCGTGCGCGAATGGGACGGCGTCCTGACGCCGGGCCGGTACGAGCCGGACGCCGCCGCGTACCTGGAGGCCGCGTACCACCCGGATCCCCGCGAGGCGGCCGAGTACGGCACGGAGCCCCTGACCGGGGCGGCGCTGGCGGCGGTGGAGATGACGGACACGCGCTGGGGCCACAGCGCCCGGCGCGGCGTCCAGCGGCTGCTGGCGGCGGGGACGACGGCCCTGTCGGGCCCGTTCGCCCGGGCGGCCGTGCGGACGGCCGTCGAGCGCTCGGGCATCCGGGTGCTGCCGCCGGGGGCGCGACCCGGGGCGCTGACGGTGTCCGGCCCGGCCGACTTCGCGGTGTTCGCGGACGATGGCGGGGCGTTGGTGACCGTGCTGGACGGGCGCCTGGTGTTCCGCCGCCGCTGAGGGGGGAAGGCGGCGCGGGAGCCCGTTCATTACTTCGGGTGACGCTACCGTCGTATATGGGACCGCGATCCGTACCCACGTCCAGACTCGCGCCGTGTTGCAAGAACAGGTGAAGCGGGCCACGGCCGAGACCGTGTGGACCCCCCCTGGGGCAGACGGCTGGACCTTCGAACAGGTCAAGGGGCTGGAGTTGCCCGTCGTCTGGGAACTCTGGAACGGCTGGGTCCAGCCTTGTGGGAGGACCGACGCGTGGCACAACCTCGTGCGGAGCAACCTGCGTGATCGCCTTGATGCCGCCGGGCAAGGGACTTGCTGCGCGATCACGGGTGTGCCCGTCGTGATCGAGGAAGACCTTGTGGTGAAGCCGGACGTCGTTGTCGTCGATGCGGGGGAGGCGGACGCCGCGTACGTCCCCGTGGAGCGCGTCAAACTCGCCGTCGAGGTCGTGATGATGCCGGCATCCCGTTCCTTGGACCGCTTCCTCAAGCCGGCGGTGTTCGCCGAGGCCCGGCTACGGAACTTCTGGCGAGTGGAACGGCTTGAGGACAGTTCCCCCGAGGTGCACGAGTACTGGCTCCATCGCGACACGGGCGCGTACGTCTCGGCCTGTGAACGCCCCCGCCACCGCGGGAGGCTGGAGACGGACCGCCCGTTTCCGGTGAACATCGACCTGGCGAGCCTCGTAAGGCTCTGACCAGCCCCGTCAGTGATCCGTAAGGACCTCATCGCCGCACGTCAGAGCGGCATCAAGGGCAGCCGCCCCCGCCCCTCCCACCCGGCAGGATGAGCACCGCGGGGACGGCCGCTCCGGTCGTTCCGCGGTGCGAGGTGGAGGGCCCAGTCGTACAGACGGGCCGCAGGGACGCGCACTGCCGGCAGGTAAGCCGTGTTGCCGAGGGGGCGACGGGCAGGGGGCCGGCAGTCCTCGGGGTGGGGGCCCACAGGAACGGGCGCAGTCCGCACGGCACCGCAGGGCGACCGGTCCTTCCCGGGCGAGCCGTCCCCGTCCAGTCCCCGGCCGAAGCCCCGCAGGGGAGCCGTGGGGTCCGTGGTGAACAATGGGGTGGTGACCCGAGCATCCCTGGACAAGCAGCCGCATGAAGTCGCCGCGATGTTCGACGACGTGGCGGCCAAATACGACCTGACCAACGACGTCATCTCGCTCGGCCAGGCCCGCCTGTGGCGCAAGGCCGTGGCGCAGGCCGTCGCCGCCCGCCCGGGAGAGAAGGTCCTCGACCTCGCCGCCGGCACCGGCACGTCCTCGCTCCCCTTCGTCGCCGACGGCGCCTACGTCGTCCCGTGCGACTTCTCCCTCGGCATGCTGCGCGAGGGCAAGAAGCGCAACCCCTGGCTGCCGCTGACCGCCGGTGACGCCACGAAGCTGCCCTTCGCGGACGACGTCTTCGACGCCGTCACCATCTCCTTCGGGCTGCGCAACGTCCAGGAGACGGACGCCGCGCTGCGGGAGCTGCTGCGGGTGACCAAGCCGGGCGGGCGCGTGGTGATCTGCGAGTTCAGCCAGCCCACGTGGGAGCCGTTCCGCACGGTCTACACCGAGTACCTGATGCGCGCCCTGCCGCCGGTCGCCCGGACGGTCTGCAGCAACCCGGACGCCTACGTCTACCTCGCCGAGTCGGTCCGCGAGTGGCCCGACCAGCCCGCGCTCGCCGCACGGCTGCAGCAGGCCGGCTGGTCGAAGGTCGCCTGGCGCAATCTGACCGGTGGCGTCGTCGCGCTGCACCGGGGCACCAAGCCGCTTAACGCCTGAATTCCGTAAATCCCGGACGGGGCGCGCTTATTGCGCGTCTCGCTGTTGTCATGGCCCGGCTCCCGGACATCGGTACGATCTTGGTTTTCCACAGCCCAGATCAAGCCGAGTTCCGGAGGCCCTATGCCCTCGTTCTGTCCCGCCTGTGGTTCCGAGTTCGTGCCTCAGGCGCGCTTCTGCATGAAGTGCGGCAAGGAGCGGCCGGAGGCGGAGGGGGCTGCCGCGGCGGCGACCGCAGGCGGTGCCGGTGCGGCAGCGCCCGCGGCGCCCGCGATGCCGTCCGCACCGCCGTCAGGTCCGCCGGCCGTTCCGCCACCGCCGTTCGCCCCGCCGCCGGGGTACGCCCCCGGCCACGCCCCGTACGCAGCGCCCTCACGCGGGGCGCTGTTCCTGCGCCGGGCCTTCGGCGGCGACTGGACGGCCTCGGCGAAGGCGGCGGCCTGGCCGACGGGTCTGCTGCTCGTCCTCGCGCTCGTCATATCGCTGCCGTCCCCCGACGGCTACGAGGAGGCCGGGCTCACCCACTGGTCCGACCGCTTCCAGGTCGTCATCGCCCTGCTGCTGCAGGGCCTGGGCGCGAGCCTGGACGTGGAGATGCGCAGTGGTGGCAGCCTGCTGTCGCTGCTCGTGCGGGGCAGCGGCTCGCTGTCCTTCTGGCCGCTGACCATCACCGCCCTGTGGGCGGGGGCCGTGGCCGTCGGCGCCGGGCGGCTGCGCCGCGCGCGTCCTGCCGGCTCCGCCGGCTCGGGCGGCTCGGGCGGCGGTGCGGAGGCCACGCTGCGGATCGCGCTGCTGAACGCGGCGGTCGTGCTGGTCCTGGGCCTCTGCGGGCAGCCGGACCTCGACATGGTGACCGTCTCCACCACCCCTGTGCTCGCCGCCCTGTTCGCGGGCGCGCTGGCGGGCGCGGTGAGCGGCGCGGTGCTGTGCCGCGAGGAGGCGGCCGCGCGTCTGGGCGCCGGCGCACGGGTGGCCGTACGGGCGTGGGGCACTGCGCTGCGCGCCCTGGGGCTGTCGGTCGCGCTGTGCGGCCTGATCGTGTTCGTGGCCGTCGCCGCCAACCCCGACGAGACGGGCGACTGGGCGTGGGCCGGTTCGCTGCCCTTCCTGATCAACCTCGGCCTCATGGCGCTCGGCCTGTCCTGGGGCGCGGGCGTGGAGGGCTCCTCCACCGAGCAGGGCCGGCACAAGAGCGACACCCTGGGCCTGTCCGAGCTCGGTGACATGGCGGGCGGCTGGGCCCAGGCAGGCGCCGTGCTGGTGGGCATCGCCTGCGCGGTGATCCTGGCCGTACTGGCCGCGCGCCGCTCGGCGGACCGGGTGGAGCAGGCGCTGTCGGGCGTGTTCTTCCTGGCGACGCTGTGGCTGCTGTCGTTCGTCTCCGGTGGCTCCATGGAGATGACGAGCGGCACGTCGTTCTCGTACCGCTCGCGCGGCATGGAGAACGAGGTCGCGACGAACGCGGGCGAACTCCTGCTGTTCGGCCTCCTGTGGACGGCAGGAGCGATCCTCCTGTCCGTGGCCCTGGGCCGCCCCCGCGGCACGGCTGTCCCGCCCCGCCCGCCGATGCCGGTGCCGGCTGCGCCGGCTTTTGCGCCGACGGTGGCGGGCTCGGCGCCCGCCGCTGCCGCGCCGCCGGCCCC